>CAIWDF010000020.1 GCA_903911435.1 uncultured Bacteroidota bacterium | reverse complement strand
TTCTTTATCAAAAAGAGAAAAGAAGGCGTTTTGCCTATAACCGATGTGAACATGACGCGATTTAACATTTCGCTGCAAGAAGGAGTAGATTTGGTTTTACATGCCATGGAAACTGCATGGGGAGGAGAAATATTTGTACCTAAAATCCCATCGTACAAACTTACCGATGTGGCAACAGCAATTGGCCCTAATTGTAAACAAGAAATTGTTGGCATTCGGCCAGGTGAAAAGGTACATGAAGAAATGATTACTTCATCCGATTCATTTTCGACTTATGATTTAGGAAAATATTATGCCATCTTACCTCAAGTGCCTAATTTTAATATTGAGGAATATATCAATCATTTCAAAGCAAAAGCTGTTAAACAAGGTTTTCAATACAATTCAGGAGAGAATTCAGAGTTCATTGGTGTGGATGAAATTCGCACATTAATAAAAGAAAACTTAGATGCTTCTTTCACATGGTAAGCAAGTTAAGTGCGACTGTTATTATTACCATTCGAATTACCCATATAAGAATCTAATTTAAGCAGAACCAATATTATGTCATCCGAAGAAAAAATAAAGACAATTCCTTATGGTCGTCAAACCATCACTGATGCAGATATAGAAGCAGTTGTAAGCGTTCTGAAATCGGACTTTCTTACTCAAGGACCTTCCATTGCTGAATTCGAAACCAAGTTCGCTGCATATGTCGGAGCAAAATATGCGGTAGCTCTTGCTAATGGTACAGCGGCCTTACACCTTTGTGCAATGGCTTTAGATGTTAACAAAACATCTAGGGTGATAACCACACCAATTACCTTTGCAGCTTCTGCCAATTGTGTCAGGTATTGTGGAGGAGAAGTTCATTTTGCGGATATAGACCCAGCAACATTTTTACTCGATATAAATAAAGTAAGAGAACTTCTTCAAAAACATCCAAAAGGATATTTCAGTGGCATCATTCCAGTTGACTTTTCTGGAAATGCAGTGAACCTTGAAGCCTTTCGTAAACTTGCTGATGATTACGGATGTTGGTTGATAGAAGACGCTTGTCATGCTCCGGGAGGTTATTTTACTGACAGTAATAACATAGAACAAAAATGTGGTAATGGAGTTTTTGCCGACCTCGCTATCTTTTCCTTTCATCCTGTTAAACACATCGCCACTGGCGAAGGTGGTATGATTACAACAAACGACAAGGCGTTGTATGACAAGTTAATTTTACTTCGAACACATGGTATCACGAAAGAATCAAGCAAATTCCAAAACCAGCCTGACGAAGTTGCTCAAGGAGGATGGTATTACGAAATGCAAGAATTGGGATATAACTATAGATTAACTGATTTCCAAGCAGCACTGGGTATTTCTCAGCTTACTCGTGCAGATAAAAATTTGGAAAGAAGAAGAACACTTGCGCTACAATACGATATCGCTTTCAAAGGAGGTTTTATATTGCCTCCATTATCTACCCCTGGGAATGCATATCACCTTTATGTTATTCAAGTTTCAAGACGACTAGAACTTTATAATTACTTAAGGGGAAACAACATCTTTGCCCAAGTTCATTATGTTCCTTGCCATTTGATGCCTTATTACAAACAATTTGGTTTCAAGAAAGGAGATTTCCCAAATGCAGAAAACTATTATGACAAATGTTTAAGCATTCCGATGTATCATTCATTATCGGATGAAGATCAGAGTTTTGTTATCAAAACGATACTTGAATTTCATAAACCAATAATCACTTCTTATACCTAACTGTTGTTTGTAAACACACAAGTTAAACCCGCTCTAGTAAATCTCTCGTAGGGACTTAGCATTTATAACTACTCTTGGTGTTCCATATAATATTGCAAGGGTTATTGATTTCATTTCTCATAATGGAAAATAATAGTAAATTTGTGTCCCAATAAAAAAATGACGATGTTGAACGCAGCAGAGATTAAGGAATTAAAGAACATTTTATCAACCCCCAAAAACATAGTAATTGTTACTCATTGGTCGCCTGACGGAGATGCCATGGGTTCTTCATTAGGTTTGTATAATTATTTAAAACAAAAGAAACACAAGGTTACGGTAATCACTCCAAATGACTATCCGTCCTTTTTGTTTTGGATGCCTGGAAATTCTTCTGTAATCGACTTTTCACTTAAAACAAGTGTTGCCAAAAAGACCATTGCTAAGTCGGATTTAATTTTTTGCCTCGATTTTAATTCCCTAAAACGCATTTACGACTTAGGTGATGAAGTGGCAGCAGCGAAAGCAACGAAAATTATCATTGACCACCATCAACAACCTGAAGATTTTGCCAAATACCTACTACATACTGTTGATGCTTGTTCAACTTGCGAACTAGTGTTTGATTTTATCACTATGATGGGCGATAAAAAACTTTTAAATAAAGATATTGCAGATTGTTTATATACCGGTATCATGACGGATACTGGTTCGTTTCGTTTCCCTTCAACTACAGCCCGCACTCATCAAATAGCAAGTGAACTTATTGCTGTAGGGGCTAACAATTCGGAGATTCACAATTTGGTATATGATGACAATTCTGAGAGTAGATTAAGGCTTTTAGGTTATTGCTTATCCGAAAAACTCACGGTTTTGAAAGAATATAATACTGCTTTTTTTAGTTTACGTGCTGATGAGTTAAAACGTTTTAATTACAAGAAAGGAGATACCGAATCATTAGTAAATTACGCACTAACCATCAAAGGAATTTGTTTTGCAGCCTTCTTTGTTGAAAGAGATGAAGCTGTTAAAACTTCTTTTCGTTCGAAAGGTAGCTTTGATGTAAATTTATTTGCTCGCAAAAACTTTAATGGAGGAGGTCACAAACATGCTGCTGGAGGTAGTAGTGACGATTCTCTTGACGAGTCATTGATTAAGTTTATTGCATTATTACCAGAGTATAAAAAACAACTTACTAGCAAAAAATAAAGCATCGTGAATCGCTTTCCGAAGTACATGTATAGTAAATTCGCATCCTTATTTTTCGGTTTTGTTTTGGTCGCTATTATATCGGCATGCAATGGTAGTCACAGAGCTGTGCCTAAACCTATAAATTACCAAAGTAAAGATTTTCAAGATAAGTTGGTGAATGCAAACCAAATGTATGTAAAGAGAGAAAGTGATGAAATCGACCAGTATGTTGCTCATAGAGGTTGGCAAATGACCACTACAGGTACAGGATTAAGATACATGATTGTAAGTAAAGGAAAAGGACCACTAGCTTTGCCCGACCAACGTGCCAAGGTAAATTACAAGATTAGTCTGCTCGATGGAACGGTCTGTTATTCTTCCGATTCAACAGGAGCGAAGGAATTTTTAATCAACCAAGATGATGTTGAAAGTGGACTTCATGAAGGTGTTCAACATATGCGTGTAGGTGATAAAGCCATACTTATTCTTCCTTCTCATCTTGCTCATGGCCTTATTGGTGACCAAACAAAAATTCCACCTCATGCTTCTGTAATGTACGAACTTGAATTGCTTTCCGTAAGATAATGAAGAATCGTTTCTACATAGCTATTTTACTGTTTTCTATCGCACTTACCTCATGTTGGAAAAACAATAAATACAAAGGATATACTCAAACGGAGACGGGTTTGTATTACAAGCTTCAAGCGATTGGTGATGGAAAGAAGAAACCGAAAATTGGCGAATATTTACAATTATTCATCACATACAAAACAGATAAAGATTCAGTATTTCTTGACACCTATTCAAATAATGAAACAGGAAAGGTGATACTTCCTTTTCAACATTCTTCGTTTGTCGGAAGTTTTGAGGAAGGTTTGGCTACTATGAACGAAGGTGATAGCTTGTCGTTTGTTGTAAATGCAGACTCATTGTTTAGTAACTTTTTTAAAGCCGATTTGCCTATTTTCCTCACACCTGAAAGCATGATTAAGATGGATGTAAAACTTTGTCGCATACTTTCAGCTCAAGATTATGCTTACGAAGTCGAAAACTACAATCAAATAATTGAAGACAGAGATATTGAAGAACAACGAAAGTTGGAAACTTATTTGGATACCTGTAAAACCGACTTTTATCCACTTAATAACGGGATGTACTACCTTCCTTTGAAGCAAGGCGTTGGTGATATGGCCGAAAAGGGAAATACAATAAAAATTAATTACAAAGGATACTTTTTAAATGGAAAGCAGTTCGAATCTACTTACGATAGAGGTCAACCGTTGGAATACATTGTTGGAACCCAAGGACAGTTAATTTCGGGGTTAGAATATGCAATAAGTTTAATGAATGAGGGGTCGAAAACAAAATTTATTATACCTTCGCACCTTGCTTTTGGAGAAAGTGGGTCGTCAACAGGAATTATTCTGCCTTACACTACTGTAATCTATGAGGTAGAATTGATCAGTTTAACTAAATAAAATTAAATTTTAAAATGAAAATTACAATGAAAAAAACATTAGCGGCTTCTGTTATAATGGCCGTTGTTACAGTATTTACCATTTCTTCTTGTAAGAAATCTCCTTTCCCTGGATATGACATGTCAGAGACAGGTGTGTATTTCAAGTTTTACAAACATGATGAAAAAGGAGTAAAACCAAAAGAAGGAGACTTCGTAAAATTGGTGATGTGGTACAAAAACAGTAAAGATTCTGTGCTATTTGATTCTAAAAAAGCTCAACCAGGAAAAGATTATATCGAATTTCCACTAGGAAAATCTACTTTCAAAGGTAGTTTCGAAGATGCACTTTTGCTTATGTCAATTGGAGATAGCGCTAGCTTCATGATTGCTGCTGATTCTGTTTACCTTAAAACTTTCAAAGCTAAAGAACTTCCTAAGTACATTGTACCTGGAACTTTGTTAACATTCGAAGCTAAGTTGGAGAAAATCACCTCTAAAGACGAAATGGAGGCAGAAAAGAAAAAGAAAATGGAAGAGCGCAATGCAATGTTGGAACTTCGCAAGAACGAAGAGCCAAAAGCCCTTGCAAAATATTTAGAGGATAACAAAATTACAACTAAACCTACTTCTACTGGTTTGATATATATCGAAAAATCAAAAGGGAAAGGAGCTAAACCTACAAAAGGTTGTAAAGTAAAAGTAAACTACACTGGTCGTTTACTTGATGGTACAGTGTTCGACACTAGCGATAAAGAGGTTGCTAAAAAAGCAGGCCCTGGAGTGTATAACGAACAAAGACCTTACGAACCTATTGAGATTCCAATTGGAGTTGGACAAGTAATACCAGGTTGGGACGAAGGAATCATGATGATGAGCCCTGGAGCGAAAGCACAACTTATCATCCCGTCTTCTATTGCTTATGGAGAACAAGGACAAGGACCAATTACTCCTTTTTCAAGTTTGGTATTTGATGTTGAGTTAATCAGTTTTACAGCTGCTGAACCAGCACCAGCTTCAGGACCAAAAGGTAAATAATTTTCACTAAAAAACAATGCAACCCCTTACAAATAATGAAGATTTGTAAGGGGTTACTAATAATATAGAATTAAAAATGAAAAAAGTATTAACATTAATTTTAGCGATTTCCTCTGTTGCTGCTTTTGCTCAACAAAATGTAAAAAGCGAAAAAGTAAAAAATCCAAAGACAATGAAAACTGCATCAGGACTTGAATATACCATCACCACCAAAGGAAATGGTAAAAAGCCAGAGAATGGAGACAAAGTAAAAGTACATTACACTGGAAAATTACTGAACGATACAGTTTTCGACAGTTCAGTATCCAGAGGACAACCATTCGAGTTCAAACTTGGCGCTGGACAAGTGATAAAAGGATGGGACGAAGCGTTTTTATTACTTCAAGTGGGCGACAAAGCCACTATCAAGCTTCCTCCTTCTATCGCTTATGGCGAACAAGCCAATGGGAAAATCCCTGCGAATTCGACACTTATTTTCGATATTGAATTGTTGGATATTACACCAGGGTTGAGACAATGGGATGCTAAAGGGAAAGAAAAAGATACGATAAAAACAGCAAGTGGATTGAAGTACATCATGTTCGAACGTAAGGATGGTTTGCCTTGTGCTGGAGCGAAAGCAACTGTTCACTATAGCGGATTTTTCAGAGATGGGAAAATGTTCGATTCTTCAGTGGAAAGAGGAAAACCATTCACTGTAAAAGTGGGTGCTAACCAAGTAATCAAAGGATGGGACGAGGGGTTAGCTTTGCTTCATAAAGGAGAAAAAGCAAAGTTCATTATTCCTTATGATTTGGCTTATGGAGAAAAAGGATATGGACCTATTCCTGCAAAAACAGATTTAATTTTTGATGTGGAGATTGTGGACGTAACACCTGTTGTTGCTCCTTTAAAGTACGATATCACAGGGAAAGAAGAAAAAACAACCCAATCGGGCATTAAGTATTATGTAATAAACAAAAGCAACAACCCGGTGAAAGCGGAAGCAGGAAAAACAGTGAAAGTTCATTATTCAGGTTATTTGGCTGATGGAAAAATGTTTGATTCGTCAGTAGAAAGAGGCGATCCTATCGAATTCCCTTTAGGTAAAGGTCAAGTAATACCAGGATGGGAAGAAGGAATTGCATTGATGAACATAGGAGATAAACTTCGATTAGTGATTCCTTATTTTCTAGCTTATGGAGAACAAGGAAGAGCTCCTGTTATTCCTGCAAAAGCCGATTTGACATTTGATGTTGAATTGATTGATGTGAAATAATTAATACCTTGTCTTTTGTCTTAAAAAGGGTGGCTAATGCCACCCTTTTTTTTTTTCGATATGTTTTTCGGAAATAAAAGAACACTTCGCTAACATTCCATTTTATTCATACTTATATTATCTCCCTTTTTTTACTAAATTTGCTCAATCATTAACTTAATTAAAAACTTTTAAAAATGAAAAAATTACTTATTAGCGCAACATTAATGGTATCAATCTTCATTGGTATCAATCAACTTCATGCTCAAGAATTAAGAAGTTCTAGCGGAAGTAGTACAGGAAAAATCGATTCGGATGGCACCATACGAAATGGTTCGGGAAGTAGTGTAGGAAAAATCGATCGTGATGGAACAATTAGAAACAGTTCGGGAAGTAGCATCGGTAAAATAGATTCGGATGGTACGATAAGAAATGGTTCGGGAAGCAGTATCGGGAAATTAGATTCAGATGGAACCGTTCGTAACGAGTCGGGAAGTAGTATCGGGAAAATAGATTCGGATGGAACAGTGAGAAACAGTTCTGGAAGTAGCATAGGAAGCGCCAATGGTGTGCCAAAAGCATATGCTGCTGTGGTATTTTTCTTCTTTCATTTTAACTAAACAAGGGTGCTAGCCTGCAGAAGTTAATCGCACCAATTAAAGTAACGCAACTAGAACCGATTCACTTTTTAATGGTGGATTTCGGTTTTGGTTTGCTTACAGTTTCTTGCGGTTTCGAAGGTTTCTGACTGCTGAAAATAATCGGTAAGCTCATTTGTACCCTTACATTTTCCCCACCTTGAGTTCCGGGGTTCCATTTGGGCATTAGTTTCACAAGTCGCACTCCTTCTTCATCGCAACCACTGCCTTTCGGAACACCTTTCACCACTTTTACATCGGTCAATCGTCCATCTTTTTCAACCACAAAACTTACGTTCACAGTACCCGTAATTCCATGCTCGCGTTCGTATTCAGGATAAATGAAGTTCTTTTGTAAAAACGCTTTCAATTTTTCTTCGCCTCCAGGAAAAGAGGGCATCACTTGTGTAAACAGATAAAGTTGATTCTCTTTATCCGATTTTATGGTTGTTGAGGTGGTGGAGGAAGGGGAAACTTGACTGGTTTTGTTAGCATCCGTTTGAGCAAAAATACTATTAATAACTAGGTAAAACATTATACTCACCGCCCCTTTCTTCGTCATACAAGATTTAAAATTTCGCTAAAAGTAGGTATATCTTTTCAATGACTTCAACCATTTATCCCATAATTCGACCAACATTCGAATCAAGGTGTTGGTTGATTGGAGAGCGTTATTTTTATGACATCAATATCGTCTTTCAATCTGCAAAAATGAGGGATATACATCCCCCTTTAATTGTTCAAAACCGCGTTGATAAATTAAATGATTTGCATTTTTAAAGCTATTCTATTTGCTCTAATTTAGCAGAGATAAAATATTACAATGGCTAATACTACGGACAAGACAAACTCTATCGAAAAATTCACTACCGAAAACGAAGAGTTTTTGCAGCACCTTAACCTGCAACACAGGAGGGCTAACATTTTAGAGAAGCATCTACAAACCAACAAAGATGATTTTTCAACCAACTACGACAAGGTTCCAACGAAAACGGAAACGCATCAAAAGGCAAGTATCGATGCAAAGGATATAGAGATTCAGCAATTGAAAGCTGAACTGGCTGCACTGAAAAATGTTCAAGCGGCACCAAACGAATCATCGGACAAAGAATTTTCGAATGTATTGGACAAACTACTTCCTGATTTTTTACACGAGATAAGCAACCCGTTTAGTTCCATCGAATATTCATCTCAAAACTTACAAGCCGAATACCAACGCATCCTGAAAACATTTGTTTTGTTTACCGATTCGACAAAGGATACCAAGGCGTTTCAACGGGTGTTGAACTATGTGAACTCTTTGGTGAACACCACCACCGTATCGAACGAAGAGGATACGCGCGAGTTGAAAGAAAAGTTTGTTGAACAACTTGCTGCTTATGGATTGCGCAACCCACAACGTTCGGCCGAATTTCTTATTTCTTCGGGCATTTACGCTGTGGATGCTGAACTAAATTCGTTTATTATTCAACCGAATGGAGAATTGTTGTTTCAACTGCTGATTTCGTTGCTGTCGATGAAACAATCGTTCTTGCTATTGGATACAGCTAAAAGCAGAACAAGGTATTTGATTACAACGCTGAAAAATTACACCAACAAATTACCCGAAAACTATACCGAGAAATTCAACCTAAAAACATCCATCGAAACATCCATTGTTTTATTAAAACATCGTTTGAAATCGTGCAAATTCAGTTTCACTTATGATGCTGAATGTTTTATTTTGGGCAATATTCAACACATCATCCATGTGTGGATAAACATCATTGCAAATGCCATTGAAGCTACCAATCACACAGGTACTATAGCGGTGAATGTTACCAACGACAAGGACGAAGTGTTAGTAACCATTCAGGACAATGGTCCTGGCATACCAGCAGCTATTCAAGAAACTATTTTCACGCCTTACTTCACCACCAAAAAAGAACAAGGTGGCACTGGTATAGGATTGGATATTTGCAGAAATGTGATTACTAAGATTGGCGGAACCATTGATGTTTTCTCCGAACCAGGGAAAACAGTATTTTCTATACGATTAAAAAACTATGGCAACTCAACGAACTAATTTCAGAACGGATATTGTTACCGATGCCAAGGCATCAGTGATTAATCATCGAATATTAATTATTGACGATGATATTAATTTAATGCTTTCGATTAAGGAAAAGCTGTACAATGTAGAAGAGTTTAACTTCACCGTTGAAACAGCTAACGACCCTTTGGAAGCGCTAGAGCTCATGAAAAGCATGAAACATAAAGGCATTGCTGTTTCATTAATTTTAAGCGATTTGTCGATGCCGGGAATGGAAGGAAATGTGCTGCTCGAGGAATCGATGAAGTACTATCCAGAGGCGAAAAAAATTCTGATGTCGGGAAACCCTACACTGGATGCTATTATCCACTCGCTTAATTATGCCAATATCTATCGAATGTTGACCAAACCGGTGGACGATTTGGATTTTCAGATGACCATTAAGGAAGCTATACAGTCGGTAGAACTTGAATTGCGCCTTAAAGAATCGAACGTACAGCTCAAAAACTTAAACACCAACCTGTCGAAGATAGTAGAAGACAAGGTGCATGAAATACAATTCAAAAACAAACAACTTACCGATAGCATTAACTATGCGGGTTTGATTCAGAAATCGGTGCTTTCGTGCGAAACCGATTTTACGAAAGACATTCCCAATGCTTTTACCTTGATAATGCCCAAAGACATTGTGAGTGGCGACTTTTTTTGGTATCATAATGACGAGAACCATCTTTCGTATTGCATTGCCGATTCCACAGGACATGGGGTTCCGGGAGCTTTTGTTTCGTTGCTGGCTTATGGTGCCTTGCGCGAATCGTTCGAACGAACGAAACTAAAGAACGATGTAAACACCATCATTTGTAAGGCTAATAATCAGTTTCGAAAAACATTGAACAACAATTTTAATCAAGATTCGGTTGAGCTTGGTTATTTCTTTTTCGACAAAAAAGCCTATCAATTAAAGTTTGTGGGTTTTAAACTCAACCTGTATATCATCCGCAAATCGAAGCTGATTGAACTAGAAGGAAGCAAATTAATTTTTGGTGAAGAAATCCTCGAAACCATCGATACCGAGGTGATACAAACGGTTGACTTGCAATCGGGAGATACCATCTTTATGACTTCGGATGGATTTATGGACCAATTTGGAGGGAAATACAATAAGAAATTTAGCAGTCAACGATTCAAAATGTTGATTTCATTAATAGGAAGTCATCATCCTGATAACCATCGCGAAATATTGTTAAAAGAGTTTATCAATTGGAAAGGGATAAACGAACAAACCGATGATGTAAGTGTTTTCGGTCTTACTATTCCGTAGTTGTTATGTACAAAGTACTATGATTTGAAGTGAGTTAATTGAGTTTAACCCACTTTTTTTATTTCATAAAGAAAATTTTAGAACCACAATTAAAGGTGCGCCACGCACCTATGCATTTTAGATGCTAAACTGTCTTGGTGCGCCACGCACCTACGCATTTTAGTTGCTAAACTGTTTTGGTGCGCCACGCACCTACGCATTTTAGTTGCCAAACTGTCTTGGTGCGCCACGCACCTACGCATTTTAGTTACCGAAATGTCTTGTGGCACCTAAAAAATGAGTTTAACAACCTCCTAAATGACATAAAATACAGATAAATAACACTTTATATATTACTTTTTCCTAAGGCATTTATTACCCTAAACAATAAGAAAGGGAACTTTTAGGATACTGTACTTAATGCGGAAGTTTATCGTTTGTTTCTTCGAACTCCACCACACCACCTTTGCCAAATAATCTTTGAGCAAGCTCCTGCCCCACTCCTTTTTCGTTCTTAAAAACCAATTGTTCGTTTTTCACCACCGTAGTTCCACTCGCAGTTTTAACATTTACAATGGCTTCGTATTGTTTTCCTTTTTTGGTAAATTGTATGGTACTTGTTATCTCGCCTTGTGTTTCGTTCACCCATTCGATGTTGGCACCCTTTAGGTCTTTTATCACCTTTGTCACCATCTCATCCATCTCGCCCGTTACGGTAAGGTGCATGGGCAGTTTCAGTCCGCTAAAAGGTACCAATTGAGGATAGGTTTCAAAGAATTTGGAACTGTACATCTTGTATTTCGTTTTTTCGTCATCTCCCTCATGTGTTTTGGCAAGCAATTCGTAAAGCCGCGCATAAAACAATTTTTCGGTGGCTGTATCGGCCAAAACATCATTCAATGTATCGTTCGGTGCAGGCCCACTTGTTTGTTGCAAAAGCTGCGATGCTTCGGCTGCCGATGCTTGTTCATCGCCATGTTCGTATTTCAATTCGGAACAAAACAATTTGAAATACCGTTGAATTTTCTTGCGCTTATCGGTCAATTGATAATTCACATATTTATTTTGAAAATATGAGTAACTAAAGTTTTTTAATAAACCCATCGTTTCGTCAAACGTTATGGTCGATTCGTTGCAGAACAAATCGTACACAATGCGTTTGCGTTCGGGGTTATTGGCCAGCTGATTCACCACCACATAGGTATTCAAATAGTTTTCAATTTTCAAAGCCACAAGGTTGTACACGTCCGTAAAACTATACCACCAACCTTTGTTCTGAAACTTAATCAATGCTATCTTTCTATCATTCAGTTGAACTTTCAAAAGGTTAATGGTAAACTCATATTGCGATTGAGTAAGAGTAGTACCAATGTGCACCTCCTTGAAATTAGCGGCTTTCGACAAATAAAACTCACAGCTATCCAATTGTCCATCGTATAAATAACTTCGAGCCAAAGCAATGGTATACCAACCAAAGCCAGGAATAGAACCACTTTTACTTATCTTATCGAGCGTTGCACTGATGGCAAGTTTCGTATTTCCTTTAAACACATTTAAGATAGGAACAAAATAACATTGCTCGTCCAATCCATGTTCGCGTATGTTTTGATGCTTCGCAAAATACTCCATGCCTTTATCAAAATTGCCAATCTCCATTTGCAATTCGGCATAATTTCCCCAAAGTATTCGATTGCCTTCTTCTAGTTTTTTATAATAATACTCGCAACTATCGTAGTGTTGATTATAAGCATGAATAATAGCAAGGTTATGGTAAATGATTAATCTATCCTCATCACTTTGATGTGGGCCATACCAATAATCATTAACAGCTTGATTCTTTTGTATCTTTTCAAATCCTTGGTAACACGAGTGAAGCGCCATCTTTTCATTTTCTTCAACCGAGTTTTTTAGGAAATCAAATTTATCACCATTAAAAAAACGATAGCGATGATACAACCACCCCCGTTCGTTACACGTGCTGAAAAAGTCTTTTTGAAAATGATAACTATCTATCTTATCCAGCATCGCCATTACCGAATCGGGCATTTCCACATTGTTATAATCCTGTTGCAAGGTGGTGGATATAATATATAAATCATTAAACCTACTTTGATTTTCCATGTAATACATCGGACTCGAAAAAAGTTTTTTGAACGTGTTTCCAAAATCTTTTGTGAGCAAATCAAATGCTTTACGCAATGGAACGATGGCATATTTATAACCCAAATAATCCGAACTCCGCTCGAACTTATACACTCCTTCGTACATCCACCCTACATAATAAGTACTGTCGAGCCTAATAAACTCACGGCTTCGAGGGAGTGCATCTTTATCGTTGGGCATCACTCCTATTCGTTTTGCATCTATTTCGTAACGCGCAGCATTATTCCTCTGGGCATATCCAGAAAAATAAACGAGCAAACAAAAAATAAATGATACTACGAATCTAGGTTTCACCATTGTTACAAAGGACTTTGTCCGTAGGTATTGGCATTGGTTGTTATCTTCAAACGGCTTAATCTTTCCAATTCTTTCGACAAGATAGCCGATAGCGCTTTTTGTTTCGCCTCTTTATTTCTAAATACCAATCGATGGTCGAGCACAGCAAATGTCAATTGTTTAACGTCATCTTCGGTAACATAAGTTCTACCATTCACCAAAGCAAAAGCTTTCAAACATTTCAAAAATATAATTCCACTTCGGGTAGAAGCCCCAAGCACCACATCAGGATGTTTACGAGTATCCCAAACGATATTTCGCACAGCGGTTATCAATTCGTCATGAATAAATACCTTCTCGGTTTGTTCTTGCAGATACAAGATTTCTTTCATGCTCAACACTTGTTTGATGTGTTCGAGATTATTCTGAATACCAAGGTAATCTTTGTAAATGTTCAATTCGGTTTCTTCATCCACATATCCGAAATTGATTTTGATAAAAAAACGATCGAGTTGAGCTGCTGGTAGCGGATAAGTTCCTTCCATCTCAACCGGGTTTTGAGTGGCAATGGTAAAAAACAATTGTTCCAACGGATAGGTTGTTTCACCCATCGTTATCTGATGTTCGGCCATGCACTCGAGCAATGCCGACTGCACCTTTGGCGATGCTCTATTGATTTCGTCAGCCAATAAGAGGTTGCAAAACAAAGGTCCTTTCTTAAAAATAAATTCCTTTTTCACATCATCGAATATGTGCGAACCAATTAAATCCATTGGCAACAAATCGGGAGTAAATTGAATCCGTTTGAAAATAGCTTCATCGTGATGTAAGCCCGAAATACTTTTAGCAAGTGTTTTTGCCATCACTGTTTTTCCTGTACCAGGATTATCTTCCATCAAGATATGTCCTTTGGCCAATAAAGCTGTAAGCACATATTGTATCTGGGTTCTTTTACCGCGAATAACGGTCTCTACATTGGTTACCAACTTTTGAATATTGGTTAAAATCTCTTCCAATTGCACGTTTTGTTCTTCCATATTTATGATGTTTTTGATTGATTGAAATAATGTAAAGTAGTATAGATATTTAAAAATTTACTGAATCGAGTTTTTAACTTGGTTTGTGTTTTAATCTGTTTTATGAATGGTTGATAGAATTCATTCACTTGTTTCAACTCCTCTTCCGACAGAGGATTCGAGCTATACTTTATTTTTTGATACAATGAATTAAACTTCGCAAAACTACTTCCAAATTTAGCATCAATCTCCATGGCATACTCTTGAGGCCCTTTACCATCCCATGCGTAGCCCAATTGATTTAAATAATAAAGCGATGCACGATACACATGGTAGGCTTTTGCGTTACCGCTGCTCTTAGCTCTTTGGTTGAAATATTGCCATATCATCCATGGCGATAAAAACAATAACAAAACGAATGAACCAATGATGATTAACAACAACCAACCTAATTGTATCCAATCGATAGGAGGTGACAGCGCTTCATTATTTTTCTTTTTGAGTTTTTTTAATTGTTCTGCCGACATTATCTTCACCTCATCAATAGGCACCGGAAATGGTAGTTTGGCAATGATAGAAGCCAACGAATCTTTTTTATTCGCTAAAATATTTTTCAATGCTTCGGCAAACGAAACAGCGGTGAGGTGCACTCCCTTTTTTATTGCACTTAATTTCACAGCACCTGTATCAGCAGTAATGGTAGCTATCGAAACATCAATGGTCATTCCAGCAGATGCACGAGTTTGGTAATCTTTATCATGATAGAGCAATTTCTCTACCGTCATTTTAATTTGTTTTTTTTGTTCATCCACTTCCACCACTTCACCATCGGCCACTAAATAAGTTTGTGGCATATTGGTAGGAGGTGTTCCATCGGGTTGTGTAGCTTGATGTGTATTCATATCCGGAACAGTTGTATCAAAATCTATCCAACCATATCCTTGAAAATAAACCTGTGTCCAAGCATGTGCCTGATTGGCATAAAACCAATACCAACCCGGATTCTTACTACTTCTATCCACCGTTAAATATCCTGCTGCTACTCTGCTAGGTATGCCTAACGAACGAAGCATAAACAAAGTGGCACCAGCAAAGTAGGCACAGTATCCTTTTCTGTTTTCGAACAGAAAATAAGTAAGTTTATTCGCACTCGGCATTCCCGGGATACCTGGATTATCGGAGTATTTGAAAAGCGGTTGTTTGAATTCGTCTTTGCTCAAAAAATAATCGCGAATGGCAATCATTTTATCAATAGGTGTAGGAGCGTTATTGGTAATTTGTTTTGCCAACTGGGTGATCTTCTTATAATCATCATTATTTGGCATAAAAGTGTAATAGTCCATGAAACGTTTATCAGGCCCCGTTATCTTTTTCACCTCACGAAGTTTACTAAATCGCAAGCTTTGAAATTGTTCGAGTTGTTTATTTCCTGCTGGATTATATATAAAGTAAGCACTATTCAAATCGCTTACCCACATCTTCGCTCGATAGGTGCTTTTGTATTGTTCCTTAAATTCTTTAGGTACGCTCATTGGCTGACAATAGAATGCGGTAGATGGTGCTAAGTATTTGCTAGGGGCAAGTAGCACTTTGTATATATCTGCTGTCACCACTTTTCTGTTTTTAGTAGCAAAAGTATTTTTGATTACCGTTGAATCTTGTTTAGCAAAATACAAAGGAATACGCGAAGGGTCGGGTTCGTACAAATCATTAAATGGCATTAAACTATCTCGTTCGAAAGTTTGAGTCAAAGTGTCGAATTTGGTAAAATAACAAGAAGTGAAGTACAAGGGGTTGGGTGTTTTTCCATCATCAAAATAATTGTCGAGCTTGGCTACAAACACCAATTGCTTGTCTTTACTAAGCGAACCCGATAATTTAGTTTGATCTTTATTACTCATATTACCATCGTGGTCCTTCTGGTTCATGTTCTCACTTTTACCATCACCCTTGTCGTATTTGGCTTGAGCATTGCCCCATTCCTTTTCGATGGTCTTAAACTCACTTTTGAAAATAGTGAACAAGCCCAATAGAATTACAAGCACCACCAAAAGAAAACCTACTATTCGTTTGGCTAGAAACCAAGTAAATCGAGGTTCGGCCTCATTCATGGTTCGAATCAATTCGGATGTGTAAATAATATAAAACGAATAAGCGATTACGGGTGCTATGGCAGCAATCAATAAATCGGTTTTAATTTCGGTGGTTTTACTCACCACAATGATTTGAGTGGTTAAGAGTAAGACACTCCAAATAATAGTAAAATATCGGCTTCTACTAAATCCAAAGCCCGACACCCATCCCAAGGAAAACAAAAAAGTAAAAACGATAAATTGAATAGACAGGTAAAACCCATCGAACTCTCCTATCGAGGCATTTCCAACATAATGATAGAGGAAATAATAAGCCAAAAAGAGCACCAATGCAGTGGTGATAAACCGAAAACGATAGGAATAAAACACAGTAGTGAACACCAATCCCACAAAATAATAACAACCTTGTTTAGTCCATTCGTTTTGGAGGATGCTATAATACCGATTTAGATTCCAAAGCAAGTAGAAAAAGAAAAGCGCGGTAGGCATAATCAGCAATATCAATTGCGCCACTACTTTTTTCCAACTATGTACTCTTCCTATCTTCATGCTTTTTTTGTGATGGACAAATATAACAATATCTAAAGCCAAGGGATTTATTAAAAATTCTAAAAAAAGCAACTGTCAGACTCACGATTTTTTCGTTTAAAATATTTCTAGTTTGATTTTTGAAACCAAGAGAGAAAAAAGAATGACCTAACCTCAAATAGAAGAGCATAAATCCCTTTCAGAAAGTAATAAAAACAAAAAACTCCCTTAGTTTCCTAAGGGAGTTTTCATTTTTGGGTGGCTGATGGGACTCGAACCCACGACACTCGGTACCACAAACCGATGCTCTAACCAAACTGAACTACAGCCACCGTAATATTTTTTTTGAGGGTGCAAAGATATGTTTTTTTATAAATGATGATGACGATTGATAATTTTTTTTCAAAAAAACTGTTTTTAGGGGGAAAGTAGCGCGAAATCGCTATTAATTCATTCTGATTTCGGAAATTGACATAAAAGACCAAAACTTCCCTTTTCTTCCGCCAATACAATTTCGAAATACTATTATATTACTAACTTCGCACACTCGAAATACTAAATGACGGAAACTAACACCAATATAACCTTACAAGTAGAAGGAATGGATTGTTCTACATGTGCCTTGGGAATTACCAAAAACCTTCAGAAAAAAGGCATGGAAAACGTCTATGTAGACTTTGCCACTGGAGAAGCTACTTTTCTGTTGAACGACAAATCGAAACTACAAAGTGTAATTGATAGCATACATAGCTTGGGTTACAAAGTGGTGGATAGCAAATACCGCGAAGAACAAGAAGGTAAAAGCTCGACCGTGGAAAAAAGGTTTTATTTCACACTTCCTTTTACCCTCATTTTGTTTCTAGGTCACATGATTATGCCTCACGACTTTGTGTTGAATCAACCCTTTGTCCAGCTAATACTTTGTTTGCCAGTGTTTGTCATCGGCATCATGCAATTTGGCAAATCAGCATGGGGAAGTATTAAATCAAGTGTGCCTAATATGGATGTGCTAATCTTTATTGGTTCTGCATCTGCCTTTATATATAGTGTCATCGGTTTGATGATGTACAGCAACACCCACCTAGTACACAATTATCTCTTTTTCGAAACCACAGGAAGTATAATTAGTCTGGTGCTTCTTGGCAATGTACTCGAACATCGTTCGGTAAAACAAACCACCTCCGCCATTCGCGAACTATCTTCTATTCAAGTATCAACGGCAAAAATTGTAAGCCTTCAAATGGGTAAAATCGTTATCTCCGATATCGACTATAAGAACATTCCTATTGGAGGACTTCTTCAAGTAAACACTGGCGACAAGGTACCTGTGGATGGTGAAATAGTAGAAGGTGATGCTAGCATAGACGAAAGCATGATTACAGGAGAAAGTATTCCGTTGGAAAAAGCTATTGGACAAAAAGTAATTGGGGGAACTATTGTTGTAAATGGTAGTTTCAGAATGAGGGCAGAAAAGGTTGGACAAGAAACCGTACTAGCAAAAATAATTGAACTCGTAAAGAAGGCACAACAAAACAAACCTCAAATTCAGAAATTAGGAGATAAAATAGCAGCCATATTTGTACCAGTAGTGCTTGGCTTATCAGCCATTACATTTCTTGTCAATTACTTTTTCATTTCGTTCGATTCAGCCGATGCATTGCGCGAGTCGATAATGCGTGCTATAGCAGTATTGGTTATTTCATGTCCTTGTGCCATGGGATTAGCTACACCAACTGCCGTAATGGTAGGTATCGGCAGAGCAGCTAAGAAAGGAATTTTTATAAAAGGTGGCAGTACGCTCGAAGAGTTTGCCAAAATAAAAACTGTTGTATTCGACAAAACAGGAACACTCACTACTGGACATTTTAAACTTAAAAAAATTACACCTTATTCAGGTGCTACAGAAGCAGAAGTAAGGGAAATTTTGTTTCAGATTGAACATCACTCTTCTCACCCAATTGCCAAATCCATTGTTGGTGAATTAAAAAACACCATAGTGACTAAACCCTTGCAAAACGTTAAAGAAGAAAAGGGGATTGGACTATCAGCTGAAGATTTTGAGAATAGAGCAATTCGTATTGGCTCTTATAAAATAGCACAATCATTCACTAAGGATGATTCTCATTCGGTTTATGTGGTCAGAAACAATGAACTAATCGCCACCATTGATTTGGAAGATGAACTAAAAACAAATGCAAAACAGTTAATTTCAAATCTTAAATCTTTAGGCATCACGACATTCTTGCTTAGTGGCGATAACAAAATTAAATGCGAAACATTAGGCAAAGAACTGGGAATTGATAAAGTGTATAGTGAGCAATTGCCTTCCGAAAAATTGGAATTGATTGAAAAACTAGTAAGTCAAGCACCGACAGCCATGGTAGGCGATGGTATAAATGATGCACCCGCCCTTGCTAAAGCAACAGTTGGAATTTCGTTGAGCAATGCAACGCAAGTAGCCATTCAATCGGCTCAAATCATTTTGTTGAACTGTTCCGATTTGTCCATATTGATGGATGCTCATCTAATTAGTAAACACACTTTAATAACGATCAAACAAAATCTATTCTGGGCTTTCTTCTACAATATTGTTGCTATTCCTATTGCAGCAGCTGGCTTTATGAGTCCTGCTTTAGGAGCAATGGCGATGGCGTGTTCGGATGTGATTGTGATTGGTAATTCAATCCGATTAAAAACAAAAAAGTTGAATTAAAAAATGCAGAGTAAAGGTTCGACTACGTCATCAATTTCAAACTCATCTTCCAAAGCTAGGTATCGAATTTTATTCTTAACGGAATGGTATCCCAATAAGTTCGACCCTCAATTAGGAGTTTTTGTTCAGAAACATGCTAAGGCAATTCATCAATATTGTTCCATTTCTGTTGTTTATGTATGCGCTGATGAGAATCTACAAACAATCTACAATCTCGAATTATCATCCAAAAATGGGTTTGAGGAAATCACCGTTTATTACCGAAGAAATACTGGTGTTTTTAATTCTATCATCAATACATATCGTTATTTAAAAGCAAATAAAACGGGAGTGAAACGAGCAGAACAAATTCTTGGCGGCATTGATTTGGTTCATGTCAATGTTTTAAAACGCCCGATTATTGTCGCTTTAATACTGAATAAAACCAAACGACTTCCATTTATTATCTCCGAACATTGGACAGGTTATGCCAAAGGTATATTCGAGGAATTTAGTTTTATCAAAAAGTGGTTTCTAAGAATAATGGTACATCAAGCCAAAGCTATAACTACCGTTTCGATTGGTTTAAAAGAAAGCATGTTAAATTCAGGATTGAAAGGCAACTATCGCATCATCCCTAATATTATTGAAAGCATAACTCCTCCTCCACCTATAAACAATAGCAAAACAAAGATACTCACAGTAGCCGATTTGTTAGATGAACAAAAAAACATCAGTGGAATCATTAAAGCTATCGCTTCTCTTACGAAAAACAAACCTCTTATCGAATACCACATAATTGGTGATGGTCCCGACAGAGACCGTTTAATGCAACTTGCCAAATCATTCGGACTCATGAATACATTTGTTTTTTTTCACGGGAGAAAGGACAATGAATTTGTGTATCAATTTATGAAAGAAATCGATTTTGTAGTCATCAATAGTCGTTATGAAACCTTCTCAGTGGTTGCAACCGAAGCATTAGCCAATGGCAAACCTGTGGTTGCCACCATTTGCGGAGGACCCGAGGAATTCATCAATTCGGATAATGGAATACTTATCGAGCAAGGAAATCAAACTGAGCTGGAATTGGCCATTGAAAAAATGATTTTGAACTTCAAAACTTATGATGCAACCAAATTAAATTATTACATCACAGAGAAATTTAATTACAACACAATAGGTAAACAGTTTTATGAACTCTACACTAAATGTTTAAATAATGTTGTATAAATGTTAAAAAAAATTGCTTCCACATTCATTATCAAGGTGCTCATTGCCACTTTAAACTTGGCAATCGTCATTGTATTGTCAAGATACATTGGAGCATCTGGAAAAGGTGAAGCTAGTTTAATTGTGACAACTATAGCCATGATATTAATATTTTGCAACATGATAGGAGGTTCGTCATTAGTCTATTTTGTTCCTCGCTACAACACCTTACTTCTTTTTATAATAAGTAATTTATGGTCGATCATCATTTGCGGGATTTCATATTTTATTTTCAAGATCTTCGCAATTATCCCTGCATCGTTTATCGTTCCAGTGGTTCTTCTTTCTTTAATCAATTCGTTTTTAGAAACTAATCTTACCATACTTTTAGGCAAAGAAAAAATCAATAGCAGCAACTATATAGCGCTTCTCAAAACGACAATAAATTTCATAATACTTTGGTTACTCATCAAAAGTTACGACCAAGTGAACATTGATGCATACATTTATTCTTTATATGCCTCTATGGGATTGGGATTAATCGTAAGTACTATACTAATATTACCTTATTTAAAAACAGTTTCATTTACTGGTATCAAGCCTCTGTTTTATGAACTTTTTAAACTAGGATTTCTAAATCAAGCTGGGCATGTAATGAACTTCATTAGTTTTCGATTTAGTTATTTCCTATTAGTGAAGTACTCTGGGGAAAGCGTCCTCGGTGTTTATTCCAATGGGATTTCGTTGACTGAATCGCTGTTGTTAATCACCAATAGTTTTGCAACCATCTTATACCCTAAAATTTCGAACAGTAAAGATGCCGAAGCTTCTCAATCAATGACACTCGTGATGACAAAAATGAGTACGCTTATTTGCATACTTGCACTTATTCCTTTGTTGTTACTTCCTTCTTCATTCTGGACATGGCTATTCGGCTATGAATTTGCAGGTGTGAAACAAGTCATCTTTTTAATTGCCCCAGGTATTCTATTTTACAACATCATACTCATCATCGGGCATTATTTTTCGGGAACAGGAAATTACAAGATGAATACAATGGCGAATTTCATTGGCTTAATCATTACTGTGACTGCTAGTATTCTGCTGATTCCAACGTATGGCATTCTTCAGGCAGGAATCATTTCTTCCTGTTCTTATTTAGGAATTGCGATATTTGTCATGATTTCTTTTGCTAAAGAATCGAAAATAAAAATACACCACTTGTTCCCTTCCTTAAGCGATTTTAAGTGGTTAATCAAACAGGCGAAAGGAATGTTGAAACAATAATTGATTGAAATGAGTAAAATAAAAAAGTTAATAAAAGCATTATCACTAATCATTAAACAACCTTCGTTGTTGAATAAAATAATTGACGACAGCGAAGTCAACAAACAGGAGGTAATTGAAAAATACAAATTACCACAAGGATTAAAAACGGTTGATATACAAGACTTGGTTCCAGAATTGAACCAAGTGGTTTCACCTTATTGTTCTGTGGATGGAGGTTCCACCCCACTCGATTTAGCTTTGTTAAAAGGATTAGCACAAGGGATAGCCCATTGCAACTACTTCGAAATAGGAACATGGATGGGTGAATCGGTTGCGAACGTGGCATCAGTGGCCAAGCAGTGTACCACTTTAAACTTACCCGATGAAGAACTTTTGAATATGGGCGAGGATAAAAACTACGTCAGTTTGCATCGTTTCTTTTCGAAAGACTTAAAAAATGTCACTCATCTTCAAGCTAATTCGCAAGCATTTGATTTCACAAGCTTTCATCAACAATTCGATTTAATATTTGTGGATGGCGACCATCATTATGAAAGTGTAAAAAACGATACTGCTAATGTTTTTAAACTATTGAAAGATGAGAATTCTATCATTGTATGGCATGATTATGGAAATAACCCTAGCAATGTTCGTTGGGATGTTTTGAAAGGAATTTTAGATGGAACTCCTGAATCAAAAAGAAAAAACCTTTATCGTGTATCAAATACATTGTGCGCTATCTATACCACTAAAAATCTTCTTTCAGAATATCCAATTCCTTATGCAACACCAGAAAAGTACTTCTCATTTACAGTTAAAAAAGAAGGTTTCAACAAATAATTAGAAACCAAATAATCATTCTGTTAAAAAATTGTTGTTTTACCAATTAGATTTATATACATTTGTCGAACGAAAATAATTTCAATTAACAAATAATTTTAAAATGCTATGAATAAAAAATTACTATTAGGAATTGCAATGGTAATAGGGGGAATTGCAACAGCGCAAAACTCTTCAACAGTTCCTTCAGCTGTAAAACCTATCAAAGTTAACCCTGCAATCGCGAGATTGGCAGTACCTTATCAAAAAAATCAACAGTTAGGTGCTAATTCATTTGAATCAATGGTAAATGGGATTCATTCCAATGTTCATAATAATGTTCCAAAAGCATTTTCATGTGAACGTATTGGAACAACTCAATATCAACTTCAAACCAATTCATCACTTTGCAATCGTATCGTGAGAAATCCTGACGGAACGATTGGAGCAACATGGACCATGTCTCAATCGACTTCTTCAGGATGGCCTGATAGAGGAACCGGTTATACTTATTATGATGGTTCCACTTGGTCTTTCGGAACAGCACCTTATAATTCAGCTACTGCTGTAGGTCCTGCAACATCTGTTGAATCGGTAAGAACAGGGTTTACTAACCTTGGAGTAACTTCTTCAGGTGCCGAAGTAATCATTTGTCACGAAACCGCTGTATCTACCATTCATATGGATTCTAGAGCTACGAAAGGAACTGGAACATGGACATCAGCTGCAATTTCAGGGCTTCCTGATACTTGGGCTCGTCTTGCTGTTGGTGGAGCTAACGGACATACCTTACATGTAATTTCAAGTTCAGGAACTGCTGGTGGCGCTGCTATGATTACGTTTCACGGACAAACCGGCTCAATCAACTATTCTCGTTCGTTAGATGGAGGAACTACTTGGGACATCTTAAGATACATTATTCCAGCTATCGATTCTTCAAGCTATTTAGGCTTTGGAGGTGACTCTTATTCAATTGACGCAAAAGGCGACACCATTGCTATCGTTGCTGGCGGATTTGATGTAGATGTGGTATTATTGAAATCAGTGAACAATGGTGATACTTGGACCAAAACAGTTGTGAAGAGATTTGCAATTCCAATGTTTGATGCAGCAACAATGTACACAGATACTCTTGACCCAACTAGTGCAAATGAGATAGATACTCTTGAAACCAATGATGCTTCGGTAGAAGTGATGCTTGACAATCAAGGAATAGCTCATGTTTGGTATGGAAGAATGAGAGTTCTTTGTGATGTACCTGGAACAGGTACTGGACAAGGGATGAGTTATTTCCCTGCTACTGATGGATTAATGTATTGGAACGAAAATATGGCTAGTTCAGCTCCAGTGATGATAGCCTCCGTACTTGATTTAAATTTCCCAGGACATCCTGCAGATGGTTTATTAAACATTTATTCTGATGCAACTGGTGCTGTTTGGGGGTTTGGTACATTCCAAACTTCATTATCATCTCACCCAAGTGCAGGTATCGATCCTTCTGGTAAAATTTACTTAGCTTATAGTGCTTTGTTCGAAGGTATCAACGACCAAGGTGATGTTGTTCCTAGTTCTACAACTGCTGCTGGGAAAAGTTTCCGCCACACTTATGTTATGCGTTCTGATGACGGAGGTTTAAATTGGTGTGACCCAATTGACGTTACTGACCCAGATATCGCTTCTGGTAATTATGATTATCACGAAGGTGTTTATGGTTCAGTTCCTAGCAAACTTGATGGTTCATTCGTAAACCTAATTGTTCAAGATGATGCTTCTGCAGGACATGGTGTTTCTACTGCTACTTCACCTGACCCTCAAGGTGGTGCTGCTGATATTCTTTATTACAAAATACCAGTTGGCGATTTAGCTTGTGGTGCAGGAATAAATGATAAAGCTGCAACCTTTACTGCTGTGAATTTGTTTCCAAACCCTGCTACTAACTCGGTAACATTAAAATTCAATGTTAGTAAAGCAGCAAAAGCTACAGTTAAAATTTATAACGCAATTGGTCAAGAAGTTTCGAACTTCGACAATCAATCTATTATCAACGGCACTTGTTTGAATGTTAACCTTAGCAACTATCAACGTGGAATTTACTTTGTAAATGCCTCCATTGATGGTAAAACATATTCGCAAAAATTAGTTGTTGAGTAATCAAATTTAAAAACTCCGATGCAGATGCATCGGAGTTTTTTTTTTACCTATTACTTTCCTAAATCAAATTCTTATGATCCGTAATATATTATCAGTAGTCGTTGGACTTATCTCCAGTTTCTTCGTTATTGAAGTAATTGGAAAGATTGGATTTATTCTTAACCCACCGCCAGCTGCAATGAATTTCAGTACACCTGACGATGTAAAAGCATACATTTCTTCTCTACCTTTTATAATAATTATTGGATACTCTGTCGGTTCATTTGTTGGAGGTTTCATTGCTTCTAGTATTGCCACTAACAAGAAAACGGCCAATGCCATCTCGGTAGGAGGAGTGCTTCTGGGAATTGGAGCATTGAATTTGTTTAGCATTCATCGCCCTTTGTGGGTAGTTATTTTAACACTCCTTGTATTTTTCCCCTGCTCGTATTTAGGAAGCGTGGTGAGTAATAAACTATTTTCGAAAGAAAAGATTTAATAGCATTTCGTTTCGGCAATCGTTCACCACATTCTATCTTCTTCTGAATTCGGAACAAATGATAGAGGTGGCAATAGCCGCATTTAATGATTCAGCTTCGCCTCCTTCTGTTTTGTAATAGAAGAAGGAAGGAATACTTATTTGATGGGTTATAAAGGGCAATGCGGTTTCGGATATTCCTCTTGACTCATTTCCAATAACTATCAAGCCTGATTTTGTCAATTTACTTGAATATATATTTTCTCCCCCAAGCAATGCACCATAAATTGGGTCTTGGTTCATTAATGTAAATTCTTGAAAAAAAGATGCAAGTTCTTTATACACTACTTTAATTCGAGAAATGGAACCCATCGTGGCTTGTACTACTTTAGCATTGAAACAGTCGGCTGAATGAAGACTGCAAACCACTGTTTCTATTCCAAACCAATCTGCCATTCGAATGATAGTGCCCAAGTTTCCTGGGTCTTTAATTTCATCCAATACTAAAGTTAGCTTATTTTGGAGTGACTCTATCGCGAAATTGAAAGAGGGGACTTCGCAAACAGCAAGAACTTCGTTAGAAGTCACGAGTGAAGATATCCTTTCTAATTCATTTTCTTTCACCTCAAATCGTTCTATCGAATGGTCGAGTTTATTGTTTCTCATAAAGTCGGAAGTGGCATAAACCTGCTTCACTACAATAGAAGAAACCAATAATTCCTTCACTATCTTGTTCCCTTCAGCAACAAATAAATTTTGTTCTTCTCTGTATTTCTTTTGTTTGAGCGAATTGACAAACTTTATTTGGTTTTTGGATATCAATGGAATTGTGAATTAGTATTTGGTTTCAAAGATATAGAAAAGAAAGCGAATGCAAGTTAGAGCTGCAAAAAAACAATTCATACATAAATTATTCTATCAAAGATAGAAGCGTTAAAGAAATCTAATTGTTCAATAAATAAAAAGAATAGCCACAATTGGCCTTAACATAATTCTAATAAATGAGTAATTTAGCCGACTTGATGCCAAAACTGCATTAAATTTTACTTGTGACCAAACAATCGGTTTTAAAAAACGTTTTTCTTATCCTAATGCTTCCTTTGTTATTGGAAGGATGCTTTCCTACTCGTAGGTTGAAGGAAGGAGAACATTTGCTTGTAAAAAACAGAATCATCGATAAAGATACCAAACTTGATAAGACCGACATACAAGCCTACATCAAACAGAAACCAAACCGAAAAATTTTTAAAGTAATCAAGTTTCACCTTTGGCTTCATAATTTGGTGAATGAAGACCGAGTGAAACGTAGGCGAAAAGAACATAACAACAAACTTGCTTTACGAAACGAAAAAAGAATAGCTAAAGGCAAACGAGCCAAGACAAGTACACGGCAGTTGTTTGGAGAATGGGTACTCGATGTAAGTGAGCCTCCAGTTATTTACGACTCGACAATGGCAAAACGTTCTGGAAAGCAAATCAAATCTTTTTTGAATAAGAAAGGCTATTTTATTAGTAGTGTAAAAGACTCGGTGGTTTACACCATTGGAAAACAAGCTAGAGAATTTTATTTAATAAAGGCCAAAGCACCGTACACCATTAACAGCCTTACTTACAAAATACCTGACGAACTACTCAAGTATTATGTATTTGCCGACAGTTCCAACACATTAATTAAAAGAGGCGACAACTATGATGAAGATGTGTTTGACAAAGAGCGTGAACGTTTAACCAATGAACTCAACAATAATGGATATTATCTTTTTACCAAAGATTATATTTATTACCAATGGGATTCTTCGAACCATAAGGTAAACCTTATGCTTGGCATTAAGAACTTTGCAAGCAAATACAGCGAAACATCCGATTCGATTGTAGTGACTCCACACAAACGTTTTTATATAAACGACATTTATATTGAAACTGATTTTGTAGCGAGACAACAAGCAGGAAAAGCCAAAGATACATTATCGGTAGATGACTTTGGGAAAATAACTACCTCGCTTGAAGCTGCCTATAATCTACTCCATTCCGACAAACAACGATATAAAACCAAGATGTTGTTGAACACCATTTTTATTCATAAAGGTGAATTGTATCAATTGAAAAACGTGGAAGATAGTTACAAACGATTGCAGGAAATAAAATCGTTTAAAACTATTAACATCAATTTTAAAACTACCGGTAGCGACAAACTCAATTGTTTCATTCAGCTCAGCCCGATACTTAAACAATCGTATACGTTTGAAACGGAAGGAAAAAACACTTCTGGGAATATCGGATTAGGAGGTAGTTTTGTATATCAAAACAGAAACTTGTTGAAAGGGGCAGAAGTACTGGAAATACGATTAAAAGGAAGTATAGAAGCTACCAAAACCATTGACAACAATTCATCGTTGAACAATACACGAGCATTCAATACCAGTGAATATGGTCCGGAAGCAAATATTTACATCCCTCGATTTTTAGTACCATTCAAGGTGAAAGCGTCTAAACGTTCGAATCCGAAAACAATATTCAACAGTTCGTACACTTACCAACATCGACCGTACCTCATCAACAATGTTCCAAACTTTTACACCCGATACATCACCAATCTTTCGTTTGGATATACATGGCAACAAACTGAACAAATTAGTCATTCCATTAGCCCTTTTGTGATCAGTATAGTAAAAGTAGAACTACCTTCAGGACTTAGCGATTACCTTGGCAATTTGAGCAATATTTACATCCGCAATAGCTTCACCAATCACTTGTCGTCAAGTACACGATATACATTTACCTACAACAATCAAAATATTAAAAAGCAAACTAACTTTTCGTTTTTTAGATTGAATGTGGAATCGTCAGGCAATATATTTCGAGGTGTTTACGAATTGACAAACACCATTCAACCTAACACGTTCGAAAAAGATGAAAACGAACGATACAAAATGTTTGGTGTTCCTTATTCACAGTACTTGCGTACCGATGTAGATTATCGTTTTTATTATTATCCAAACGAATTGAACAAAGTAATTTGGCGGATAGCAGCGGGCATTGGCAAACCATTTATCAATTTCACATCATTGCCTTTCGAACGAAGTTTCTTTAGTGGAGGT
Organism: uncultured Bacteroidota bacterium; assembly: GCA_903911435.1. GTDB lineage: Bacteria > Bacteroidota > Bacteroidia > 2-12-FULL-35-15 > 2-12-FULL-35-15 > 2-12-FULL-35-15. Next base: position 8,546 of record CAIWDF010000020.1, on the reverse strand, counting down.
GCAAACGGAATACGAGCTTGGCAAGCCCGTACACTAGGTCCAGGCTCCTATTCGAACAATGGATTAGCCAACTTCGATCAATTTGGTGATGGTCAATTGGAACTAAATCTGGAGTACCGATTCAAAATGATTAAACAATTGAATGGTGCAATATTTGTGGATGCCGGAAACGTATGGCTTCGTCAACCTGATGCAAGTAGACCTGGTGGTGATTTTCAATTCAACCGATTTTACAAAGAACTTGCAGTGGGTTCGGGACTTGGGATACGTGCCGATTTTAGTTTCTTCATCATCCGATTCGATTTGGGTGTGAAAATACGCGACCCTCAGTTTGAAGAAGCCAAACGTTGGGTGATACAAAACTATAACAATTACGACTGGAGAGCTAAGTATAGCGAGAGTCACAATAATCAGAAATATGGTTTCCTTGCTTTCAACATAGGTATTGGGTATCCGTTTTAACAGGTTTGTTTTACAAATAGGTTGATTTACAAAATGCAATTAAAAATCAAACTTTTATTTCAAATCATACTCATCATAGGTTTTGTTATGCATGTCACTGAGGTTTCGGCACAAACCCATGATACCTTAGCGGTGTATAAAAAAATAAAAAAAATAACCTCGAAACATAAATTCACTCAACTCCTTTACGATGCCGTTTTTGTTGACCCTGCTCCTCAACAATACGAAAACACACCTCTTTCCGACAATCAGAAAAAAGCTGACCCGAATATAAAATTCGAAGGTAAGTACATCCGTAAGATTCAAGTAAAAGTGTACGATCCTTTTGGATATTCCATTTCCGATACCAATCGAATTGCTATCAATTCGTTTCAGAAAATAGCCAATCATTATCACGTTAAAACGCGAACGCATATTATCAAAAACATATTGCTAATAAAAGAAAATCAGAAACTTGATTTGCACCGCCTCAATGAGAGTGAACGATTGCTTAGGGCTACCGACTACATCAATGATGCTCAACTCTACATCAGTAAAGTGGCAAGTTCGAAAGACAGTATCGATATTCAAGTGATGGTGCTCGACAAATGGACCTTGGATGCCAATGCCAATATTAGTTTTACTTCTGCCAATGGAAATGTTACCGAACGTAATGTGGGTGGATTAGGACAAAAGATTGTTCAATATGCTAGTTACGATGCAGGTTCGGGAAATTATGCTAACAATGGCAATTACATCATCAACAATATTCGTAATACATTTATCACTTCCAACCTGTTTTACATCACCAACCAAAACATTGGACCTAGTGTGAAGAATGCAACTACAGCAGGCATCAACCTCGACCGTGCTTTCTATTCAACACTTACCAAATGGGCAGGTGGAATAGCCGAATCGAAAACATGGACCAATTACACCGACAGTGTGGAACGAGTGTATAAAGAATATCGAGTGGAGAACATCAATTCCGATGTATGGGTTGGACGAAGCTTTAATCCTGGCTTTGGAACGCCTATCAATAGAAAAGGAACCAATTTAATTGTGGCCTTTCGATACCAAGATACCCATTACCAACTGCGACCTGAAGTAAAAAGCGATACCTCGCAGCATTTCTTGAACTCTTCGTTTGCCCTAGGTAGTGTGGCTTTCTCGTTGCGTAAATATTATAAAGACCGTTTTATTTATCGTTTTGGTGCCAACGAAGATATTCCTGAAGGTGCATTGATTCAGCTATTGTACGGTGCACGCTATGTGGAACAAACAGGATTGCGTTATTATTCGGGCATGCAATGCTCGTATGGAAATCATCTCGACCAATTGGGTTACCTTTCGGTATATGCCAATTATGGTACGTTTTACAACGACAACATTCGAAACAATGCTACTTTTAATTTTGGGTTTTATTATTTCAGCGATTTGCTGCAATCCAATAAATGGTATTTCCGACAGTTTATATATTTAAAGTATGTGAATGGAATTAATAAATCAGCTGGCGAAACCATCACGCTAAACCCTGATGAACTCTATGGTTTCAACAATGGAAGTTTGACAGGAACAAAAAAAATGATTGTTAATTTCGAAACGGTGACCTATGTACCCTACAATATCATTGGCTTTCGCTTCGCACCCTTGGTATTGATAGGTGTAGGTATGATTGAAAACAATCAACATCAGTTTCTGAATAGCCCCGTGTATCAGGCTTATGCATTAGGAATGCTGATTAGAAACGAGAATTTATTGAACTCTAGTTTTCAAATTACCTTTGGCCTGTATCCCAACTTGCCTGATGACAATAAAACCTTTGCTCGTTTCAATCCTTCCATCGGATTCAACATTAAAGTTCCCATTTTTGCTGTTACTAAACCAAGTAGTATTGATTATCGTTAAAATATTTATTATTTTTACCTCATCATTTAAAACAACAAATAAGATAACCCATTATGAAAGCACCATTAATCATCAAAAACGAAATCCTTATCAATGCTTCTGTTCAAGCGGTATGGGATGCACTCACCAATCCAGCACAAACTAAAAAATACATGTATGGTTGCGAAGCTATTTCGACTTGGAAACAAGGAGATACCCTCAACTGGAAAGGTGAATACAATGGCAAGGAAATGATATTTGTAACTGGTAAAATTTTGCGCATACAACCCGAAACGTATCTCGAATACACCACCTTCGACCCAAACTCGAGTATGGAAAACAACGCAGCTAACCACCTTACAGTCTGTTATCAATTGCAAGAAGAAAACAAACAAACAAAACTCACTGTAACACAAGGCGACTATTCCAAGGTGGCCGAAGGAGATAGACGATACAAAGAAACCTACAACAATGGCGAAGGTTGGAATCCGATATTGATGGAGATAAAAAAACTGGTAGAAACGGTTTAATTTTCTTCTTCATTTTTAAGTCAACCTCTCTATTGTTGTTGAAAATAATTTCCCAAAAAAAAACAGGCTGCAAAATGAATAAATTGTAATTTTACAGCACGAAGAACTTCCCTCCAGATAGATTAATAAGTTCGAAGTTCTTTTAATTTCTAAATTTTTCGAAAAATGGAATTAAAAAAATCGCAACCAGTAATAGAGGTCAACCAAAGCCCTATTGGAGTGTACATAGGCTCCGACATTATCGAAGGTTATGCACGCCTACATCCTGAAGAAATGGAAATGCCTCCCAAACGAAGAGAAGCAAACGAACATGCTGTGTATATGGCCAACAAAGCAGCCATCGACAAAGCCATTGCTTTATCCAAAGTAATATCGCCACCAGTGCACGAGGGTGGTAAAGTAGCATTGTCTATTCGTCTATCGCCTCCTAAATACGACAAACCATATACCCAAGTTACTCCTATTGCTTTGCTACCAAACGATGCAGCATCGCTTGCAAGAGGTGTGAAAGAAGGCGACCCTTTTGTAATCATTGCTGTGTCGGTGATGTGGACAGCACGATGGATATGCCTACCTGATGGTGGTATAGAAGGTTTGCCAAAAGATAGTGTTACGGCAAGCTCAGCAAAAACACATATTGGCGATAAGGTTTTCGATTTTGGTTGTCCTCAACCGATGTTCGACAAAGTGATAGTGAAAGAAAGTAACCATGTGCATCGCGAGTTGAAACGCTATACACAAGAGGATTTCAGAAGAGATTATGTTCGTTTTAAATCGGAAATGGAACGAAGTTTGGAACAAGAAGTGATGATGCAATTGCACAATGCACTTAGGCAATTACCCAAATGTCCTGCCGAATGTCCAGAAACACAAATGTCAATCACCTTAGGTTATCCCGAAACGTTTAGTATCACCACCGAAGAAACGGTAACGGTGCAATACAAACGCGAATATGTGTACACTCCAAAAATAGAAGCGGTGGATGTGCCTTACGATGTACTCACGTATCATGTTATTGGTAAATGGAGCTGGGCAGTGCAGCGGGCTTGTTGTTCCGATTAATTTTATTTTTTATTATAACTGTTTCTTTTTGGGTTTCTTATTCAGCTTGTGCTTCGTATTTTTCACCACTACCGAATGTTCAAGACGCTTTCATTGGCAATACATCCTCTGATTTTCATCATAGTTTACCCTATTAATACTCCATTTCTTTGCATTGCTTATCACAACAAAAAATAAGTTTGCGAGAGAAAGCTAATATTGAATATCTTTATAAAAAAATCCAGAAAAAGAAATGACACCAGAAGAACCCCAAAAAACTGAAACTAAAAACAGTAAAATTGGGTATCCATTTTTAATTGTATTTACCTTATTTTTTTTAGGAATGGGCTACTTCATCTCCTCCAGATACAACAAGGTAGAGAAACTGCCATTTTTAGGAGAGTGCCGCTACGATACTGTTAAAAAAGATGGTTCGTTTATGATAGACAGTGTACATCATATCGTAAAAAACTTTTCGTTTGTTGATCAAGCTGGAAAAACAATTACAGAAAATAATTTTAAAGGGAAACTATACGTTACCAATTTCTTCTTTACAACCTGCGTATCCATTTGCCCTGTGATGAATAATCAAATGCAACGAGTAGCGGAAGCTTATAAGAACGAACCGAACGTTCTTTTTTTATCTCATACTGTTTACCCCGAAAATGATTCGGTGAGTGTATTGGCAGCGTATGCAGAAACTCAAAATGCAGATGCAAGTCGTTGGCATTTTGTTACTGGTAGCAAGAAAGCCATTTATGATATGGCTCGTACTAGTTATTTGCTTTCGGCAGATAGTGGTGATGGTGGTATTGATGATTTTGTGCATACACAAAAGCTTGCCTTGGTAGATACCGACCGACATGTAAGAGGCATATACGATGGACTTAATCCGAAGGATGTGGATAGGCTCATTGGTGATATTGCCATCTTACTTAAAAAGTAAAAAGTTTCCTCCAATTAAATAAAGAATCTCTTTTCTTCATTAGGTGTATTTATCAGCAAACACGATTAGCAAAAAATAAAAACTACTTTTGTAACCCTGCATTTTATAAAGCACGAAATACATTGAAAAGTTATTGAGGATGAGAAATAAAATAATAATAAGCTGTGCGATAGTGGTTTCAACGATGGGCTGTAATGCTCCGTCAGAAGTAAAACAACCAACCATGATGCAACCTTCCGCTGAAAACAGCGACATTAAAAAGGTAATAAAACAAGAACAACTAGCTACGAAGAGAGACCTCGTTTGTGGAATGCCTGTTTGGAAATATCTAACGGATACTACCTTATATCAGGAGAAAATTTACGGCTTTTGTGGCAAAGGATGTAAAGACGAATTTCTAAAAAAGCCCGAAGCGTATATTCAAAAAAAAGGATAAAAGATAATCACAACCACAAAATGAACTTTGTTCGTAAACTCATTTCAATTAATAATTTCATTGTGCAGATACAAATTTCACGTGTTTCTCACTTTCAGCAGCATATGCTAAACACGCTTGTATGTCGTCAATAGATAACTCTGGGAAATCAACAATTATTTCTTGCGAGGTCATTCCTGATGCAAGGTAACCCAACACATCAGCAACAGTAATGCGTAAGTTTCGGATACTTGCTTTGCCCGAACGCACACCAGAATTGATAGAAATTATTTCATTGTATGGTTTCATAGTATTCAGATTTAATTTTACAAAGTTAATTCTTTTTTATTTTACACTTTAATAAAAAAACTTGAACCTTGCCTTGGTACATTACCTTTAAACTTGTTGTGCCAACTTGCTTTTGAATTCACGAGTTTGGAAACTTGCAATTCTGATGTGAAAGTATTTTATTTATTGGCAGCTTTCGTTTTTTTCAAATGTCCGTTGTCATCCATTTGATAATACAAGTTGCCAAAGTTAGCGTCTTTCAATTCTATTCTTAGGTTGTTGCTTATATTACTTTTTGTATCCGGAAACCAAGGTACACGAAAACCCTCGTATAAAAGTCCTGTTCCTGAATACACAGCAGAAGCAACCAAAAGTTTGTCAATTAGTTTTCCGGTGTTAGTAATAGTACAGATGTATTTCTCAGCGTTAGAGCTTCCATTCCAATAGAATTGTCTTTCGTAAACAAGGCAAACAAAGTTCTTGTTCGTTTTCAGTTGTGATGAAATATAATAAGTAGGGAAGATGCTGTCATTTGCATTACTGTTGTCGGGGTAACGCGGAGTTACACTTTCTGTGTCGGCAAGAAGAAACAGCTTAACTAACTCGTATTTGATGATAAGTGAACTGTCTTTTGGTAATATGTGGTCGTGAAAAGGAATACTATCCTTCGTTGATGTCCTATCTTCTGGTGTATAATATTCTGTTTTAAATTCCGATTCGGAATACAATACAGAAGTAGGTAAAGTTGTCTTTGGAAATAGTTTAACAAAGTTGTCAAACGTATTGTTTTTCTGTGCTAAGGTTGATGTAGCAGCAAACAATAAAACTATAAAGGTTGCCTTAGACATACGATGTGATACCTATTAAATTTTACCTACATACAAATCATCAATAGGGAATATTAAATCATAATCATTCCAATTGAGATTGCCTGCTATTATTTGAAAATTCTGAAACAAACTTTCGTCTTGATATTTTTTAATAGATGGATGAAGAGCGTTTAAGAGAAAAGGTTTAAAATTTACTACCTGCTTTGTAGCATCACTAAATAGAATTTCTATTTTAAAATCACCTAAATAGGTTGCACTTTTAACTACAACAGATTTTGTTCTATAAGTTGAATTATAATCGGTAACTATTTTCATTTTATTTTCTTATTTATTCTTTCAAACTTTATGTCCTTGTGGAGTACAAAATAATCAATCCATTTTTCCACTATACGTTCAGAATAGTTTTCTAAAAAATTCTCAAAGTCTTTCAATTTTACTCCCGTTAAAGGTTTGCTATTGTTTATTGCTTTTATTCTAATTTCAACAATCTTGCCATCAACAATAAAAAATTCAGCTTTACTCTCCATGTCATTAAACTTAGCATGAACGTGAATAGGTTCGTGTTCGTTGGAGTAGAAAAAAATAATTATTCCAAGGTATTCAAATATTTTTGGCATCTTTTTTTTACAAAGTTAATTCTTTTTTAATTTACACTTCAATAAAAAACCTTGAACCTTGCCTTGGTGTATTACTCTTACTTGTAAGCACACTCGCAACGTTTACAAATTTTCACCACTAAGGCACTAAGAAATTAAGAAACACTAAGCCCCCTCCCCCTATTCCCTATTCGCTATTCCCTATTCCCTCCCCCTATTCCCTATTCGCTATTCGCTATTAACTAAAAACAATTCGCTATTAACTAAAAACAATTCGCTATTAACTAAAAACAATTTCCGACACTATTGGATGATGAGCGCAAAAAAAAACTAACCACAACCCGTAGGCTGTGGTTAGTTGGATACATGTTTGTGGGTACATCCCTCTTATGCTTTACTGAGGGGTGATGGGTTTCGAAACCACCCAAGCTGTGGTACCTCCTTTGGTAGTGGTTACACGTTTGCGAAAAATAGTTGCCACACCTATTGCCATGTCGGTTGCCAATGTTTTGGCTTTGTTCACTGTACTTGGCAACGCTATCCAGGTAGCACCATTGTTGATGGAATATTGCCAATCGTAACCTGCATTCACACGTTTGCCATCTATTTTGGCGGCTGCCGAACGAAGTTGAATGGTACCCGATTCTTCCATTTGTTTCACCTCAAAATCCTTTATGGTTAAAGTGTTTTTTTTTATCACTTTCATCAAAGCAGCTTCTATCATGGCTTCGGCTTTGGCTTGATTATCGAGGGCCAAACCATTGACATAAGCCAATGCTAGTTTCAATGTTTTTTGAAGATTCGATTTCGCATCTTTTTTTATACCTTCTGCTCCATTCACACCATTGGTCACATCCGTCATCGCTCCATGTAGGGCTTCGTTTTCGAGTTTCCACTGTGCCAATCGTGCAAAAGTAGGACTAAAAAACCCGAGGGTATTGTTGGCTTGCGCCAAGTGCATGTCTTCCGACTGTTTCAGAAAATCGGCATCACGTCTTGGCATGCCCAATTTAGCTTTAATGGTGATAACGCTCAAGGCAAACAAAATCAAGGTATGACGTTCGCCACTTGGTGGAAGTTTCATCAAACTTTTCCAATACACATCCACCTGTGCTTGGGTTTTTAATCGGCCGATCCTCTTTTGTTCATTTTTAATCAGCCTGCGGTCTTTTGCCGACAGGTGAAGATCGTTTACTGATTCTTTTTTTTGCTTTTTCATTTTTTTAAAATTTTAAATTAATACTTACTTATTTACACTTATTATATAGTGTCATAGTTAGGTAATGTCGGTAATCATTCTTTCTATTTCATTTTCAATGCCTTTTCGTCCTTCCTGCCATTGATTTATTTCTTATTTCTTCTCGAAAAACACCTTTTGGTGCAATGCATAGTTACATTGGCGCAATGCATGGTTGCATTGGTGCAATGCATGGTTACATTGGTGCAATGCATGGTTGCATTGGTGCAGTGTATGGTTACATTGGTGCAATGCATGGTTGCATTGGTGCAGTGCATGGTTACATTGGTGCAATGCATGGTTGCATTGGTGCAGTGCATGGTTACATTGGTGCA
>CAIWDF010000019.1 GCA_903911435.1 uncultured Bacteroidota bacterium | reverse complement strand
CATCGGGGTTAAGTTTGTTAGCATTGGGGTTAAGTTCGTTAGCATTGGGGTTAAGTTTGTTAGCATTGGGGTTAAGTTTGTTAGCATTGGGGTTAAGTTTGTTAGCATTGGGGTTAAGTTCGTTAGCATTGGGGTTAAGTTTGTTAGCATTGGGGTTAAGTTTGTTAGCATTGGCCTTCATGTGGTTGTCAATGGAGTTGACCTCATCTGAAATGGTAATGACATCACTCGGAAACTATATACGTGTTTGATTATTAACCTTATATTCAATAAGGCCAACTTGTTTTTATCAATATAAATGGACAAAAAACTGCTGTTGCGGGCGAAATTGGTTGTGGTTTTGGGTGAAAATCGCTTCTGAAACATAAAAAAAGCCCCAATTTCTTGGGGCTTCCTTCTTTTATTTCTTCTTTCTTTTATTTCTTGATTACTTTCTTTCTTATTGATCCTTGTTCGGTTGTTACTTCTGCAAAGTACATTCCTGTTTTCAGATTGGTGACGTCCATTTCTAGTTCATTACTGGCTATTCCTTCTTGCATTAGGACTTCTTCGCCCATTACATTATAAATGTTCACCCTGGTTATTTTTAAAAATGAATGTTTAATCCTGAATTCGTCTGAAGTAGGATTGGGCGAAATACTTACCGCATTATTTTGTTCTAATTCTGAAACAGAAACTGATGTGCCCAGGTGAATAATATTAGAATGGGTAGTGGTTACGGTTCGTGTTGGGTTGCACGAAATGTTCCAGGTAACCTCCACGCGATAGCGGGCATTGGGGTAACTTGCATAGTTTACATCTGTATAACTATTGTTACCTCCCGGTATGGTTGAACTTATTGGCAGGAAGTTGCCTGTGCCCGTATCGTCACGACTGATGATGTAAAAGTTAACGGGATTGGCAGCATTTTCAATTTGGTATAGCGACCAAGCCAGATTTCCAAATCCGAGGTATTGAAGATGGATAGTGCTGTGATAATAGCTTAAACTATAAGTGGTGTCTGCGCAAACATCTATTCCTCTTAAACTGTATTTGTAGGAAGTAACATTTGGATTGGCACCGTAATCGTGAAATTCGCTTAACGAATCCATAGAAACTGAACCAATATGAGTATATACATTGGTCATTGTTTCGCGGTATATTCTGAAACTATCTATTACAGCAAGCAAGCCTGTTTTTTCCCACACTATAACATTGTGTGATGATGTTGAGTCTACTGTAACCATACACAAAGGAATATTATCCATAAGATTGGAGAAAGGCTGATTAATATATATTGTTTGGGGGACGGAAATATTATTGTTTACATCTTTTACTACAATTAAATACCCTCCGGCTCCAAGTCCGTTGAAGGTATTTGATGATTGATAGTTTACCCCATTATCCATAGAATATTGAAAAGGGGGAGTACCTGTAGAAGGGCTAACCGCAATACTTCCGGTACTTGCTCCAAAACAGGTGACATCAGTTGCTGCACACGAAAACATCGGGAAAGACCATGTAAAAGCATCAACATAAAATGTACTGCCTATGTTGGCTCCGGCATGACTATAAACACTTGAGAAAGCAACAACATATTGAGTGTCGGGAACGATAAGTGAATAGTAATTGAGGGGAATGCTGTTGAACGAATACACATTGGAAGCCACTCCGGTGGCGTGTTTTCCGGTGGCTATGGTGTCTTGTTTGTGATTAACGGCACTCCATTTTGTCAGAAAAACAAGAACAAAAGCCGAGTCGTTTCCTACAGGCGAATATTTGGATGCAAATCCTAAATAAGCGGGTCGATTAGCCGGCAATGGTTTCCCAAAATAATAGGAGAAAGAAGCATCTCCCATGGCTAACATTCCGACGGTATCGTAGAGATGTCCGGGACGATAGGGGTTTGCAACACTCGCTCCTGTCACCTTTTGAGTTACTATTTTTGCAGCGGCCAACCCTGAGTAAGAGGAAAGAGTTTCCTTAAATACGGATTGTGACATTCCAAACCCTGAAAGCAAATTAAAACTGATCCAACCGTTAGGATCTTGAATGTTACCAAACTGCAGGTTATGCCAGGTTTCCATATCCATGTCCACTTGCGAAAACAGTTTAACACTAAGCAGGGTAATTAAAAGTAATGAATAAATTTTTTTCATTTGTTTTTTGTTTTTAAAGGTTAATTGTTGTTTTGCCACAAAGGCAAAAAGACTCGAAGAAAAAACACTTTGCTAAACTTAGTGCCTTCGTGTCTTTGTGGCATTTTTTTATTGAATAATTATTTTTCTGTTTACAATTCCCTGTTCGCTATTTACAGATATAAAATAAATACCCGCATTCAGTTCTCTTTTTTCTAAAATGTATTGTTTGCCCGAAAAATTGGTTAATTTTATTTCTTTGCCCAACACATCGGTTATTTTAATAATGATATTTTTTTGTTCGTTAGCAAAGGTAATGGTGGTGGAATTTGTAAACGGATTGGGCGAAATACTTACCGCATTATTTTGTTCTAATTCTGAAACAGAAACTGATG
>CAIWDF010000018.1 GCA_903911435.1 uncultured Bacteroidota bacterium | reverse complement strand
TCTTCTGCACTTTTAACTTTTGCAGCTATGTGTGCGGCTTCTGTTGCTACTACTGAACCTGTAAGAAAATTAACTTGTCTATTTGCGGAGCTTACGCTTCTATCAAAAGGATTTGTGTCAACATTAATTCTAACATTAACTGGAACATGCTCCGTGTAATGAACTGTAACAGTCATGCTTCCTCCTGATTCTGATTTCGGATAGGATACAGTTTTAGATTCTGAACCGTTTACTGTAATTGTTTCGTGATAATCTCTTGAATAACTCATTGGATTAGGAATTTAATTTTTGCCATTTTGATGATTCAAGTAAAGACAACATTTGCTTTTTCACTCTGTCGGAAACAGTAGATTGATTTACAAAATTTCCAAACTCTTGTTTTACACGACTAGAATTGCTTTGGTCATCATCAACCCATTTTAAATTTGATAATGATGAATAAATATGAGATTCAATTTTAGAGTTTGTATTTTTCTTCAATGGTGGTTGTGTAATCATCCATTGCGACTGTCTTACATTCAGCCCTTCTGATTCTGAAATGAGAACTGGAATATCTTTTTCAGTTGGCTTGGTTACAGATTCCTTGTTTAAAATACTACCAATTAAACTTTTCTGATTTTCCGAACTGCAAATAAAATCTTGCATGGAAGAAATATTCTTCATTGCATTATATTTTGTGTTGGAAACAGAAATCATTTGACTGCTTGCTATACTTTCTACTTGTGTTGTAGAAGATGAACCAGACAAACGCCTTGTTCTATTAGCCGTTGGTAAAACATCTTTCAAAACAAAGTTTGTTGTTGGCCTATCAAGTTCAAAAATTCTTGCCCGTAAAGCTTTGTTCAATCCTTCAAACAATTTTGTGTAACGGCTTGCAAGCATTTGGTAATCCTTTTCCATTCTGCTTTTAATCCCAATTAGTGAAACTGATTGCTGTTGCAGTTCCATTATTTTTGCATCGGCTTTACTTTTATGCGTTGCAATTTTTTGAGAAATTTGGGAACGGATTAAAGAGTAAAACCCAAAATTTACATTGTTGCAAATTTTCTCTGCACCTTTTTGTTCTGCAATTACAACTGCTGTTTGCATTGCTATAACTGCTGCCGTAGTTCCGTCAACATGATTGGCAACCCCATCAATGCTGTCTGCCATTGGGTTGGTGTCAACTGTAAAAGTAAAATTAGCCATTGTATGATTTTTAAATTTAGGTTGCTATAAATTATACTTCATTATTTTCAGAAGTTTCCGTTTCATCTTCATCCTTTATTGGTTCATTGTTGCCTCTTAATTCATCCAATGCCGCCTTTGCAATTTTTGGAAGATTGATTGACATGTGTTCATAAGTAACATCTTCAATTGAAGGTGGTGGTGGCAACTCAGATGTTTCAGCGAAGAAAGGATTTACAGCAGCCAAAGGCATTCTTCTTACATCTAACTGATTTACTATGCCGCTTGCAACGGCATACTCTTTAAAGTTTGTATCTCTCAATGAAGCATCATAAAACTCAATGTATTCAAACTTCTCTGCTCGTCTGTCAATATCTTCTTTCAATCTATCCATGTATTGAGTGAAATCTTCTTGAATCATTTTGAAATCTTTTGATTTGGCTTCAAACGCAGCAAATACTTCCGCTTCGTTCTCCTCTGATTTTACAAGTGAAGCGTCAATAGTTGTATTATTTTTAAGATTGTCTTCTGTCTTTTTCAAAGCAACCATCGCATTGTAGGATGAAATATATTCACTCAAAGTTGAACGCATGATGTTTATTAAATCATTGCTTTCTGCTCTGTTTCTTCCATAAAAATCCATTGTCTCTTGATGCCATTGATTGAGGTAAGATGTTTTTTGGTCTTTGATGTTGTTGTAAATTTTCATTCTCTCCAATCTTGTCTCCTCCATTAAATTCTGAACTATAGGAGCAACAATTTCTTCGTGAATTTGATGAACACCGAAAGGGAAATTAGTTTTGCTTCCATCTTCTCCTACCCAACAGTCTGAGATAATGTCATACTTCAATTTTGAACTTGGTTTGAGTTGGAACGGTTGATAATTTTCTACTGATTCTTGGTAATTGAATTTTTCATTTCTGATTCTTTCAATTTCATCTGCTTCAAGATTTGGCGAATAATGATTATAAGAACATTTCAAAATTTTGAAAAGCGTTTTGTTTGAAGAATCAACCATCATATTTGTTGAAGCAAGTTTTACTTTCGTTATGGCTTGAACTGAATTTGCCATGTTCATCATCAACGTTTTTAAGACTTCTTCAAACTGCGTTTGATTTTTCTCTAAAGATTTTTTCATTTCATTCAATGAATGAAATCTTGCTATCTCATCCTGATAAGGTGAGTTGTCAAAGATGTTGAAAACGGGAGCGTTTCCGGTTTCCGTTGTTGAATGTTCATTGATGAATTTTGAATGCTCGCTTTCGGGCAACACAACTGGAAGTGAAACGGAAGTCAAGTCCAAATCAGAAAGGCAGAAAGAGGAAGTGCGAAGTGTTCTGTCAATTTTTCCTAAGTAATCGTGATAAGTAACATTTTGAATAGAGAGAGAATAATCATCTGTGCTTACTGATTCTGTTTCTTCTGACTTTTCAATGATTGGTGCATCTTTCATTAACTCGTCTAAATCATTTACAGCATTTGTAAATAATTCAGCTTGCTTTAAAGTATTCAGATTAAAGTTTTGTGAGTTTACTGAGTTAGTGTAATCAATCATAAAGCTTTTGTCCTCAAAAGGAATTTGTGCAGCAACAGGAACATAACCGATTCCCAACTTTGTTACCTTGTAATCTCTGAAAATTTCTTTGTGCATTTTTTGAAACTCTGCAATCTTCTGCTCGTTTGCATCAATCTCTGCTTGCAGTTCTTTCATTTTTAAATGTGCTGTAATTGCAAAGTAGATTGGGATAAGCACGAAGAAAAATATCATGCAAATCAATCTTGTTTGTTTTGCCTTGGCAAAATCCTGACTAAGTTGAGCAACTCGTTCTTTGCATACTGCTATTTCCTTTTCATATTTTTCTTCTTCGCTGACAATTTTTTCAGCGGCTTGTTTGTAATAGTCAAAAAGGACTTTTGCTTGGTCTTGATAGATGTTTGCCGAAGTATTAAAAATTTTTCCGCTCATAACTTTTATTTGTTAGTGGTTATTTTGAGTAAGTGTTTTTTCTAAGTTTCAATAACTCCTCACACTTATTAAGGAGTGAAAATACTTCTATTCCGCCTTCATTTTTATTTCTTGCGATTGCATAAGCTTGTTGAATTGTGCTTGCAATTTCAGAATCAATGTCTGCTGCGGATTGATTGTTTGATGGCGATAGATATCGAACATCTTCTTTCAGAAAATTTATTTTCTGTTTTTCTCCTGTCCACTTTGTAGAATCTCCAGTAAATAAAATTTCAAACTGATTTAATGCTCTTAGGATTTCATCTTTCCCTTTTCTTTCCATGTCTTGTTCTGCTTGAACTGACACGGCTTTTCCCGAACTTAAATGAGAAAAGAAATAGCCAATTAGTAAAATGAAAGCTGCAAGAAGTTGAAAGAAAAGTTGATAACGGAAATGGATTTCACCGAAATAACCAATGGCAATTATTGCAATTGCAAAAAGTGAATAGAGGCGAATGTATGCAAGACGAATTCCAAGCCCTCCAATTTGCTTTTCAAAATCAAAATTAATTCCGAAAAGTCCTAACTCTGTCAAGGATGAAACCAAGAACACAAGACAAACCGTTGCTAAATCCAACCAAAAAACATCGTTCCTTTTTTCTTGTGGAACGAAAAGAAAAAATCCTGTAAAGATTAATGCTAATCCTGCAATTAAAACTATATATCCGAATGTTTGACTTCTCTGTTTCATATTTATGAGTTTTTAAATCCGCATTGAGAACAGAATGGTGTGCTTCCTAATTTATGTCCGCATCGTTTACAGCAACCTTCTTTTGCAGCAACAGGTTTTCCGCAAGTCGCACAAAACGCTGCTCCGTCTGCTAATGGCGAAGTGCAATTTG
>CAIWDF010000017.1 GCA_903911435.1 uncultured Bacteroidota bacterium | reverse complement strand
GGGGAGAGAAATCCAATATCAAGGGAGAGAAATCCAATATCTGGGGAGAGAATTGCAATGTAAGAGGAGAGAAATGCAATCTCACCGCAGCAATTGCGTTTTTTACACACTTTAGTATACTTTGGAAACCAGCCGAAAGCAAATTTTGTTTGGTTTTTGGGTAAAAAACAGACGCTTACCCCAAACTTTAATGGTGATTTTTGAATATTTCCTAAAAAACCTTCTTGTTCGAACATGATGGCTCCTTGTTCTAATAAGGTGGCTTCTTGTTCGAACATGGTGGCTCGTTGTTCGAACATGGTGGCTCGTTGTTCGAACATGATGGCTCCTCGTTCGAACATGGTGGCTCCTCGTTGCAACGCGGAGGATTTTGCTTCATTTTCAGGGTTAATAAACAAATTCATTTTCATAAACCTCAATTCCTACTTCAAATGATACATATATATATGGTGTTGGTGGGATATAGAGAAAACAAGTATCTTTTCCAAAAACGCTGATGAAGAACAAAATTTTACTACTTTTGGCTCGCTTTTTGACAAACAGGATAAAAATTGTAAAAAAATGAAAAAAATAATTTTAGTCGCAAGTGTATTGGTAGCAAGCTGTGCAGTGTCGGTGGCGCAGAAAATTGCTTACATTGATAGTGAGTACATCCTAGGTAATATACCCGAATATAAATCGGCACAAGCCGAGTTGGATAAGGTATCGGCAGGATGGCAAAAAGAAGTGGAAGCAAAGTATGCCGAAATAGATAAGATGTACAAAGCCTATCAAGCCGAGCAAATATTGCTAACCGATGATATGAAAAAGAAACGTGAAGCAGATATCGTGACAAAAGAAAAAGATGCCAAAGATTTGCAAAAACTACGTTTCGGAGTGGATGGCGAATTGTTCAAAAAACGTCAGGAATTGGTAAAACCAATACAAGACAAAGTGTACAACGCTGTGAAAACAATTTCAGAAAAAGGTGGATATTCCATCATGTTCGATAAGTCAAGCGACTTAACCATGCTTTACACCAGTCCAAAACTCGACAAGAGTGATGATGTACTCAATTTGATGGGATACAAAGGTGGAAACAAAGGCAAAAACATTGACAAATACGAAAAAGAGAATAAGCTAAATTCGCCTAACCCACAATCGCCTAGTCCCGGAAACACCAGCCCTGCAGGTGGTGGCCCTAAAAGACCTCAATAATAAATTACAAACAATAAATAAATAAAAAACAAGAAAGAAAGATGAAGAACATTTTTAAGATTGCAATCGTTGGAGTTACTTTTATTTTATGCTCTACCACCATGAACGCGCAAAAAATAGCGCATATCAATTTAGACTCTTTGATTAGCATTATGCCTGAATCAAAAACAGCACAACAAGCTGTTCAAGATTATGCAAAACAGTTGGAAGAACAAGTAACAGCAATGCAATCGGAATTAAAAACAAAATACGATGATTACCAAGCAAAATCGAAAGATATGGCCGAGGTAGTGCGTGCATCAAAAGAAAAAGAATTGAACGATTTGAATCAACGTATTCAAGATTTTCAACAACAAGCACAAACCGATTATCAAAGAAAAAGTGCTGAGCTATCGAAACCAGTTTACGAAAAAGCTAAAAAAGCAGTGGATGCTGTAGCAAAAGAAAATGGGTTCAAATATGTATTAGACACAAGTACCGGTATGGTTATTTACAGCGAACAATCTGACGACATCATTGGATTGGTGATTAAAAAACTTGGAATTACTCCTGGCGCTACACCTATTGTTGCTCCAGCTAACAATGCTCCTAAAGGAGGAACACCAAATAAAAAATAAGCATTTTCGTTATTCCTCTTTAAGTCCTGTTTTGTTCGTTCAAAACAGGACTTTTAGTTTGCTATCCTAATATTTTATAACTTGCATTGAATTTCGAAAAGAACACATGAGTAAAAAACCAATAGGCATATTCGATTCTGGCTACGGAGGATTAACTATTTTGAAAGAAATAGCGCATCAGCTACCTGCTTACGATTATATCTATCTTGGCGACAATGCCCGTGCTCCTTATGGTTCGCGTTCGTTCGAAACGGTGTATGAGTATACACTTCAATGTGTACAACAGTTATTTTCGATGGATTGTGAACTAGTGATACTTGCTTGCAACACCGCATCGGCCAAGGCGCTAAGAACCATTCAACAAAAAGATTTGCCAACACTTGCTCCACAAAAACGAGTGCTTGGCGTTATCCGACCAACTGCCGAAGTAGTAGGAACGTACAGCAAAACCAAGCATATTGGAGTGTTGGGTACTACTGGCACTATCAATTCGGAATCGTATCCGATAGAACTCGAAAAACTATTTCCGTCTATTACCGTACATCAGGAGGCTTGCCCTATGTGGGTACCCATTGTTGAAAACCATGAGATGAATACCATTGGTGCCGATTACTTTGTTCAGAAAAACTTGAATTCGTTATTAGCAAAAGATGTCAACATCGATACCATCATCTTGGGTTGTACGCACTATCCATTGCTGCTCGACACTATTAAGAAATATTTGCCTACAGGCATTTCGCTTATCACACAAGGCGAAATAGTAGCCGAAAGTTTGGTATCGTATCTTCATCGTCATCCCGAAATGGAAACAAGATGTAGCAAAGGAGGAGAGATTAATTATTTCACCACCGATTCGACTGAAAATTTTGATGCAGCAGCTACTTTGTTTTTAGGCAGAGAAGTGAAATCGAAACACCTAGCGCTTTAGCTAGTTGTCGTCCTTAAACCAACTGCTATACATGATGTAGTTATCAGCTATTCGATTGATTTCGCCTTTTATCAATTCCTGATTGATGTCTTTAACTTTTTTAGCAGGCACACCTGCATAAATCACACCCGATTCCACTTTCGTATTTTCGAGTACCACAGCACCCGCTGCAATGATGGTATTACTTCCTATTTCGCAATTATCCATAATGATGGCACCCATCCCTATCAACACATTGTCGTGTATGGTGCATCCATGTACCAATGCGTTATGACCGATTGATACATTGTTTCCAATGGTTGCTTTTGTTTTTTGATAGGTACAATGAATCACAGCACCATCTTGCACGTTCACTTTGTTGCCCATTCGTATCGAGTTCACATCGCCACGAACCACTGCATTGAACCAAATACTACATTGGTCGCCCATCACCACATCACCCACTATGGTTGAGTTTTCGGCAAGGTAACAATCATTACCAAATTTTGGATGAATTCCTTTTACAGGTTTTATTAAAGCCATTTTTAAGAGAAAGTAGAATGCACGTTTTATCTATCTCTATCTCTTTTCGGAGTAGAAATTTTTAATGGGTTAGCCCAGCTAACTTTATTTATTTTTCGGTTTCTATAAATATCAATTGCCGTATAAATTGCTTCCCGAAACGATTTTTCGGAAGCTTTATTTTTACCTGCAATGTCGTAGGCTGTTCCATGGTCAGGCGAAGTACGCACTATTGGCAAGCCTGCTGTAAAGTTGACACCGTTGTTAAACGCTATGGTTTTGAAAGGCACCAATCCTTGGTCATGATACATAGCCAATACCGCATCAAACTGAGTATAGGTTTTATTTCCAAAAAAGCCATCGGCAGGATAAGGTCCATATGCAATAATTCCTTCTTCTTTCGCAATATTGATGGCAGGTAGAATGATGTTTTTTTCTTCGTTACCAATCACGCCATTGTCGCCAGCATGCGGGTTGAGCCCGAGCACAGCTATTTTAGGTTTGGTAATATTAAAATCCTTCACCAACGACAGATGAAGCGCTCTTATTTTATTGGTGATTTTTTCTACTGTTAAGGCAGCAGCCACTTGTGTTACCGGAATATGTCCTGTAGCCACCGCAACACGCAAGGTATCACTCACCAAAAACATTAAGC
This sequence comes from uncultured Bacteroidota bacterium, assembly GCA_903911435.1. Classification (GTDB taxonomy): domain Bacteria; phylum Bacteroidota; class Bacteroidia; order 2-12-FULL-35-15; family 2-12-FULL-35-15; genus 2-12-FULL-35-15. The sequence goes on along the minus strand of CAIWDF010000017.1, from coordinate 14,555 downwards.
TATTGCCATCTCCAAATTTACTTTCAAGGTATTCGGTATGTCCAGGGAAATTAAAATCGGGCGATTGAATATTCTCCTTATTAATAGGAGCAGTAACCAATACATGCACCTTTCCTTGAGCCAAAGCATAGGCAGCAGCTTCCAACGATTTAAGTGCATACTTTCCTCCTATCTCAGTTTGTTTGCCCAATTCGATGTTCACCTCTTCTTCATACACATTGATAATATTGGCACGTTTGCCATTGGCTTCGCTCACTTCTTTTATTTGATTGAAACTAAAATCTTCTATGTTTAATGTTTTGCGATGAAACGATGCAGTTTTGTTGGAACCAAAAACCACAGGAGTACACAACTCAAAAATAGTTGGGTCGAGAAATGATTTGATGATTACTTCCAACCCTATCCCATTGATGTCTCCCTGCGATATTCCAACAATTATTTTTTCTTCTGTCATAAATTTAAATGCTAATATTGACTATGGTAGTAATAATATTATCTACTTTTGAGCAGGTAAAAGTAGTAAATGATTTCTGATTACAAACGAATAGATTTTTGGCAACAACTAATGAACAACAACTAATGACAAGCGAATTATTAAAACGAGCACTCCACTTTGAATTTTTAACCCAAGAAGAAGGCGTCCATTTATTCAAGCATGCACCTACATCTGAATTGATGTTTGTGGCCAACGAACTTCGCAAGATACAAAAACCCGATGGCAAGGTAACTTGGCAAATCGACCGCAATATGAATACTACCAATGTATGTATTGCCAATTGTAAGTTCTGCAATTTCTACCGTGTGCCTGGTCATCAAGAAGCTTACATCACCGATATTGAAACGTATAAAGTAAAGATTGAAGAAACGCTTCGCTTGGGTGGCGATCAATTGTTGTTACAAGGTGGACATCATCCCGATTTAGGTTTAAAATTTTATGTTGATTTATTCAAAGAACTAAAACAACTTTATCCAAACTTACGACTTCATACCCTTGGGCCACCAGAAGTGGCACATATTACCAAACTCGAAAACAGCACACATACCGAAATATTAAAAGCATTGAAAGAAGCAGGCATGGACAGTATGCCTGGTGCTGGTGCCGAAATATTAAACGACCGAGTGCGAAGACTTATTTCGAAAGGAAAATGCGGAGGCAAAGAATGGTTGGATGTGATGCGAGCTGCTCATCAATTAAACATTACCACCTCGGCCACCATGATGTTTGGACATATTGAAACCATTGAGGAACGTTTCGAACACCTGGTGTGGATAAGAGAAGTGCAAAACGAAAAACCTAAAGATGCCAATGGATTTCTTGCATTCATTCCATGGCCTTTTCAAGATGACGGAACACTGCTGAAACGCCACAAAGGAATAAAAAACAACATTACGGCTGACGAGTACATTCGAATGATCGCTATGAGTAGAATCATGTTGCCGAACATCAAAAACATTCAGGCAAGTTGGCTAACAGTGGGCAAAGAAATTGCAAAGATTTGTCTGCATGCAGGCGCCAACGATTTTGGTAGCATCATGATTGAGGAAAATGTGGTGTCGGCAGCAGGTGCTCCGCATCGATTTACAGCCAACGGAATTCAACAAGCCATTCGCGAAGCAGGTTTCGAACCTCAATTGCGAACTCAAAAATATGAGTTCCGCGAAATGCCAAAAGGTATGGTGGAACAAGTGATTACTTATTAATTCTTGTTTCGCTGGTCTATTCAGTTACCTAAATTTTATTGACAGGCTGTCAACCTTTCGAGATAAGGATTGTTTACTTTATTATAGTTTTTTACCTTTCTCGATAAGATAATATTAGGTAAAATTGCACCCGATTTAGTAAATCATTTTAAAATATTAATTAATAATCGTTAATCATCAATTGCAAGTAGAAGAACTAAACACAGCTGAAATGAAGGCTATCAAGAATAGCAAAGTACGCGATTATGCTCAATTCATAAAAATGCGGTTAGCATCGTTGGTTGTGTTTTCGGCAGCCATCGGATTTGTGATTGGTTCGCATACTGTCGACTGGAAAAAGATGCTCTTACTTATACTTGGAGGATTTTTAGTTACAGGTTCATCCAACGGATTCAACCAAATTATTGAAAAAAATCTCGATAAATTGATGCATCGCACTTACCTCAGACCTTTGCCTCAGGAACGCATGTCGACTAGCGAATCGTATATCCTTGCCATCTTAATGGGAATTACCGGCATTAGCATACTTTGGATATTTATGAACCCACTAAGTGGGATACTGGGACTAGTAGCATTGATTCTGTACACTGCGGTTTACACACCGCTCAAGCGGTTTACTCCATTTGCGGTATTTGTAGGTGCGTTTCCGGGTGCCATTCCTCCTTTGTTGGGTTATGTAGCCTCTACTTCAGGTTTTGGTGAAATTAGTTTTCAGGCTTGGGTTTTGTTTGCAGTTCAGTTTATGTGGCAATTTCCTCATTTTTGGTCCATCGCTTGGGTGCTAGACGATGATTATAAAAAAGCAGGATTCCAAATGCTTCCTTCGCTTGGCGGTCGCGACAAAAGCAGTGCTTTTCAAGTGTTGGTGTATACCTTATTTTTATTACCCATCAGTTTATTGCCGGTTGTCTTTCATATGTCGGGTGTGGTTTCGGCCTTCATCATCCTTATTTGTGGAATTTATTTCACCTTTCAGGCGTACACTTTGTACCGCGATTGCACGGTGGAAGCTGCTCGAAAGCTGATGTTTGGCTCCTTTTTCTATTTACCAGTAGTGCAAATAGCTGTGATGCTTGGGTATTAGTAAGGAATGGTGAGAAATAATGAATGATTGAAATTAGTTTAGAATATAGATAATATGAGTACTTTATCATTAAAAGAAAAAAAAGAAATCCGCGAGAAATCGGCTAAGCCATTGTTGTGGTTAGGAATGGTGTCGATGGTGATGATTTTTGCTGGACTTACAAGCGCCTATGTGGTAAGAAAAGGAAAAGGCGATTGGCTACAATTCGACATGCCACAATTGTTTTATGTAAGCACAGCGGTTATCCTTTTGAGTAGCGTGACCATGAATTGGGTACTATCTGCTGCCAAGAAAAACGATTTGAAAAACACAAAACTTGCCGCATTGATTACGTTCACGCTTGGGTTAGTATTTGTTATCTGCCAGTTTAAGGCTTGGGGTTCGTTGGTTGACCAAAAGGTGTTTTTTGCAGGAAAGTATAGCAATGCAGCAGGATCATACATGTATATCCTCACTGGTTTGCACCTTGCACATTTAATAGGTGGCATGATAGCCTTGGGCTGGGTTTGGATAAAATCAATGGCAAATAAATACAACTCCGAAAACCTTCTTGGAATAAGACTTTGTGCCATATTCTGGCACTTCTTAGACGTATTGTGGATATTTTTATTCCTATTTTTATCTTTATTTAGATGAATTTAAAGAATATTTTGCATATTCGTACCCGAAAATTTTATTAATCCCTAATATTTCAAAATAAATTATGTCAAGTCACGCTATTGCCGAAAATGATTCAAGTTCTCCTTGGAGTGGTGGAAAGTCACCATTCAGCGTTAGTTACGGAAAACTCTTCATGTGGTTTTTCCTTGTTTCCGATGCATTAACCTTTTCAGGATTGTTATGCGCTTATGGTTTTATGCGACACAAACACCCCGAAGTTTGGCCCAATCCGGCCGATGTGTTTACTCATTTCCCTTTTTACCACGGACATATTCCGTTGGCTTACGTGGGGTTGATGACGTTAATCCTCATCATGTCGTCAGTTACAATGGTATTGGCAGTAGAGGCTGGTCATCGCAACGATAAAAAGAAAGTAACTTTCTGGTTGCTTTTAACCATTATAGGTGGTGCTATGTTCGTGGGTTCACAAGCTTGGGAATGGTATCACTTCATTGTAGGTACTCCGCATGGTGCGCTACGTAGCGTGAACATTGATGGCACTTGGGTGCAACAAACTGTTTACGGTGCCAACATGACCGTGAATGAGTATGGTTTACCTGTGTTTGCCAATTTCTTTTTCTTTATTACTGGTTTCCATGGTTTCCACGTTTTCAGTGGTGTTATCATCAATTTGGTGATATTTATTAATGTGGTACGTGGCACTTACGAACGTAGAGGACATTACGAAATGGTTGAAAAGACTGGATTGTATTGGCACTTTGTCGATTTGGTATGGGTGTTTGTATTTACGTTTTTCTACCTACTTTAAGTTCAGAGTGGGAGAACAGAAACTAGAAAATTATTAACTAATAAAAGATTAAAATAGAATATGGAATTTCACGATGATTATCCTCAATATGAGTTAATGGCTCATCATAGCGAAGAAGAAGGAAAAGTAGCACGCAGAAAATTATGGAATGTTTTCTGGATTATGCTTGGAATTACACTAGTTGAATTATTAATTGGTTCGTATGCCTTAAAAATGGGATTGCTTGATGGCGAGCGTCATTCGACAGCATTGCTCAAAGTTATCTTTGTTGGCTTAACTATTCTAAAGGCTTTTTACATTGTATTTAGTTTTATGCACCTTGGAGGCGAAAAGAAATCCTTGCGTTATTCCATACTTGCACCTTATATTATGTTTATACTCTATTTGGTGTTCATCTCCATTACCGAGGCTAACTATTGCCGCATACACAAAGAGAAAATGGACGACTTAATCGTCATTCAGAAAGAAAACCTAAACAAGGCTGCACTTTCAGGCAAAACCGAAGAAGAACCTACTGAGGCAGCTCCTGAAACAAAATAGTAAAAACCTTTTTTTAAGGTTATTTTGGTTGATAAAACCTCAGCAAGTATAAAAGTTATAACTTCAACAGTTATTAGGTTGGTGTTTTTTGCAATTATGTTGATTTACTGACCATTGCACTATTGTCAAAACCAAAATAAACGATAGCCGACTAGTAAGCTGAGTTAGCCGACCGGTGCGGAAGGATTGTGAAGCGGTAAAAAATGGTTACTGACAAGTGGGCAAGGGTTGCCGACTAGTAAAAAACAATTGACTACCCAAAGTAACCGTTGCTGACTGTTAAGAAACCGTTGCCTACTAGTAGTCGAAGGTTGATTTTTAGTAGGAAACGTTCGACTACCGGTCGGAAATGCTTTTTGACAAGTCAGCGAAATTCGACTCATGGTAAAAAATTCTTGCCGACTAGTAAAAAATGGTTTTTTACTAGTCAAAAATCATTGCCTACCTGTGAGCAAACCTAGCTTTTGGGTAAGAAAACCTTGCACACAAGTAAAAAAAGATTGCGATTTGGTGAGGACACTTGGGAAATTGGTAACCGAACTTAGTTAACAACCCCACTAGTGTATGTTTTTACCTCGTGCCCATAATTAGCTAGCCATCAGGCAAAGCATCGTTACAATAATTTTAGTAATCTTGCGTTATAGTAATGACATGAAATCGTTGTTCCCCGAAAAATACCATACATCTATTTATTATTTCACACTTTGCATTTTGGTGATTGGGATGCCCATCTCAAAATTCATGATAAGCAGTGCACAAATAATAATGCTTTGCAATTGGGTATTGGAAGGTGAATTGAAATCAAAACTGATTTCTTTTACCAAAAACAAACCTGCTTTGGTATTGAGTTCATTGTTGTTGCTGCATTTTATTGGGGTACTTTACACCAGCAATATGCACGATGCTTATCTCGACCTTCGTACCAAACTACCCTTGCTCGTTTTGCCATTAATTATTTCTACCTCGGCTGCCCTTCCCGAAAAAGTTTTTAAGTTCATCCTCGAACTGTTTATAGCTGCAGTATTGTTTGCATCGGTCGTAAGCATGATGGTGCTAACAGGCATATTGCATCATCCGGTAAACGACACACGAGGCATCTCTATTTTCATCTCGCATATTCGTTTTGCCTTGCTTATCTGTGTGGCAATTTTTTCGTTGGTTTATCTTATTTCGTTTTATTCAAGTGTACTTGCAAAAACAGTTGGGTATCTGCTCATCCTTTGGTTGGTAGTATTTTTAGGTATTTTAGAATCGTTGACAGGCATTGCAGTATTAATAACCACCCTTAGTATCTTGATGCTATATAAAGTTTGGAAATCTAAAAACCGTGTTTTGAAATATGGAGTAATAATAATGGCAGTGCTCGGCATTGCATTAGCAGGGTGTTACCTCCGTACGCTAATGAAAGAACGAATGATGAAAGAGGACAACATTGATTATGCTGCACTTGATTTGCAAACCCCTCGAGGAAACGAATACTTAAATGCCAAACATACCTTACTCACTGAAAACGGACACCCTGTTTGGATTTACATTTGCGATAAAGAACTAAGAGCGGTGTGGAACATACGTAGCAAAATAGCATTCGATTCGATTGATAAAAAAGGAAACCCGTTGCGTTATACCTTGGTACGTTTTATGGCTTCTAAAGGATTGCGTAAAGATGAAGATGGCATAAAGACCTTATCGAATGAAGAAATAATTGCGGTAGAAAATGGAATACCAAATGTAAAATACTATCATATGAATGGTTTGGAAGAACGCATTTATGAGACATTGTGGGAAATAGATTTGTATCAAAAAACGGGAGATGCCAATGGACACTCGCTTACACAACGATTCGAATATTGGAAAACAGCTTTGCACATTGTGAAAAACAATCTGCTCATAGGTGTTGGTACAGGTGATGTGCAAAAATCATTTGATGAAGAATTCGTAAAATCGAATTCAAAACTCGACACCCAATGGAGGCTTCATACACATAACCAATACTTGTCCATAGCTGTAGCCTTTGGTATCGTAGGACTTATTTGGTTTTTGTTCGCTTTATTTTATCCAATGGTGAAACTAAACATGACTTTCGATTTTTTATACATCACCTTTTTCATCATTGCAATGGTTTCGTTCCTCACCGAAGACACGCTCGAAACACAAGCTGGAGTAACTTTCTATGCTTTTCTGAATTCATTCTTGCTATTTAGCAGAAAGAAAAATGAAGCAACTATCCAATAAGCGATTGATATACCTTTATTGTTTTTTGTGCACAATTATTCCAAGTGTATTGGGCTGCATGTGCACGAGCAGCGGCTATTTGCAGTTCGGTGGTGTTAATCGTTCTAACGATACCATTTGAAATTGAATCAATATCGAAAGGATTCACTTGCACAGCATGTTGACCAGCAATTTCGGGTGCAGCACCTCTATCGCCTATCATCAAAGGAATTCCATACGTCATGGCTTCCACAATAGGCAATCCGAATCCTTCGTAATAAGTAGGAAACAAAAATGCTTTTGCATTTGCATACAGTGCGGCAAGTTCGGTATCGCTCACAAACCCAGGCAATATAACGTGTTCAGCAATTCCTAGGTTTGTTATTTCATCCATTATCGTTTGATGCCCCATCCCAAAACTACCTGCTAATACAAGTTTATTTTCTTGGTAAACACCTGATTTTTTGTAGGCTTTCAAGAGATTTACAATATTCTTTCTCACCGAAATTAATCCAGCAAACAACAGATAATTTTTTGGTGAAATAGAAAACCGTTTAATCAATGTATCGTTTGATGCAATTGTTGCAGGCAACCTAAAACCGAGATGAGTAACAATAATTTGTTCAGGTTTGTAATCGAACAATTCTAAGAAATCACTTTTGGTGCATTCGCTCACCGTAAGAATAGCATCAGCTTCTTTCGCAACTCGTTTTAAAAAAGCAAAATTCTTTGCTCTAAATTCGGCTGAAGTGTAATCTTTCAACTGATTTTCTGTTTTATAAATAGCAAGGTCGTGTATAGTTACAATCTTCTTTGGTTTCTTCCAATCAATAAAAATCGAATCGGGCGAATGCACAATGTCAGTGTTTTTTTGAAGCGGTAGAATTTGATTGAAATGCCAGCGAGCAACATCTTCGAATGGAAGGTAGCGATAGTTTCTTTTTTTATACCTCGAAAGTTTATACAATAATTTTAAATCAAACTCCGTTTTAAACTCTTGATTTTCGAGCAAAGCATTAATTAAATTAAAAGTATAGTTTGCTATTCCCGAACGATTGGGAGTACACAGCGATGTAGCTTCAATTCCAAGTTTAATCATCGTTGTGCTATAGTACTGAGTATAGTTCCAAGTATGCTTTTGCGGCATTCTCCCACGAATATTGTTTGCTCCACGCTATTATTCTTTTCGATTTTTCTTCTGAAAACTCTTTGAATCCATTTTCAAAAATCTCTATCATATGTTGTGGTTCAAAATGTTTCCAGTAATAGGCTTCTTCACCACCAACCTCTGGCAAACTTGTTAGATTGGATAGAAAAATCGGTTTACCCAAACTCATGGCTTCTACAACAGGCAGCCCAAAGCCTTCGGTAAGAGAAGGCAATACAAAAGCTTTGCAATTGGAGTAAAGCCAATATTTTTCGCTTTCGTTCACAATTCCCACCAAATGCAATTGCTCCGAAACCTTAAGTTGTGAGGCCAATTTAATAAGTTGATGTGCATAGGCAGATTCTTTATTACCTGCAACAATTAGATGAAGTTGTTTGTCGTTTTGCAATAAAGGCAATAAGGAATGGAAATTCTTTTTTTCGGAAATAATTCCAATCGAAAATATAAAATTACTATAGCTTACAAAACCGGGTTTAGTAGCATTTTCAACTATTACTAATGAATTTCCGTTAGGAATAACATAAAGAGGTTTGTTGTTTAATTCTAAATTTTCGCGAACAATCATTTCAGTAAATTTAGAAATAACGGTAATAGCAGTAGCTTTATCCACTCTTTTTTGAAGACTCTTCAATTTACGTTTCTGTTTCGAGCCTTTATATTTTTCCAGAAAATTTAAATCGTGAATAGTAAGCAGAAGCTTTGTTTTTTTATTGAAAGGTAAATAATGTGAATCCTGCTGAAGGCAATGCCAAACATCGTAATCAGCATTAGTCACAGGAATTAATTTGTGGAAAGCCTTGTGTTTGACATAATGAAAATCTGATCCAAAAATATTTTTTTGTACCGAAGGGACATAAAAATCTATATCGAGCTGAGTAGGTTTGTTTTTCTGAAACTCCTCTCCTATCTTGATACAAAACTGCCCCAAGCCACTGTTCGGGTTTTTCAATTTTTCCATTTCTACTAATATCCTTTTCATTTGTAGAGCTTTTTTAATTTTGAATATTTCAGAAATGTGGAGTGTGCAGAAATTTTACAAATCTGAAAACCATAGTATCCATCAAGTATGCCAAGTTTCATTAAATAACTTTGAATAAATTTAACGATAGGACTAATGTAGAGCTTTATCCAACTCACCTTTTTCCCTTTATCGTAAAGCGCTTTAGCTGAGATGGAAGTAAATTTATCAGTTTGTCTTTTATGGCCCTCAATGGTATAATAACTATAATGAAGGATGTCACCTTTCAATTTTGTAGTGGTTGAAGTTGACGAATCCAACTCGTACTTGTCGTGAGGATTCACACCTCCCCATTTCCCAAGTCGAGAATCCCAAAGTCTTAATTTTCGGTCAGGATACCAACCGCAGTGATAAATCCATTTACCACAATAATTGGTTAACCGATTCACAGAATAACCATCAAAATTCCAATTATTCTTAATCTCTAAAATTGACCTTTTTAACACTTCATCCAGTGCTTCATCAGCATCTAATGATAAAATATGAGGATATTTAGCCTGAGTAATCGCCCAATTCTTTTGTTCAATATGTCCTTCGAATTTGTGCAATACAAAACGGGCTCCTTTTGCCTTACAAATCTCCTCCGTTTTATCAATCGAATACGAATCGACCACCACTATGTCATCGGCAATTTCTTTGATGGAATCAAGGCATCGACCAATATTCTTCTCTTCGTTATAGGTAATTATTACAACTGATAGTTGAGGCATCAATAATAGATGTATTTATTTTCTGTTAGCAAAAGTACTAAAATTATCACCTATATTTGTCCATAAATGACAAGTACACTAACTCTGCAGCATCAATTACAAGAAGGGAGTATAAAAGCCTTGGCTCGTTGTATATCCATTGTTGAGAACGAATTGGAAGGATATGAAGAATTACTTTCCTCATTAGTTATCAACCAATCCATTCCTGTTGTTGGAATTACCGGTCCTCCTGGTGCAGGCAAGAGCACCCTTATTAATGCATTGATAAAACAACTTACTGCCCTTAACAAAAAAATTGGAGTAATTGCCATTGATCCTACTTCTCCATTCAATTTCGGTTCATTATTGGGCGACCGATTAAGAATGGCTGAACATTTTACAAATGAAAATGTGTTCATTCGCTCACTTGCTACAAGAGGTTCGCTAGGTGGATTATCTGCTAAGACTATCGAAGTTGTGGATGTAATGAAGAGTTTTAATTTTGATTATATTTTTGTTGAAACTGTTGGTGTTGGTCAAAGTGAAGTTGAAGTAGTAGGCTTGGCCGATACAACCGTTTTGGTTTTAGTCCCTGAGGCAGGTGATGATGTTCAGGCGATGAAATCTGGAGTTATGGAAATAGCTGACATTTTTGTGGTGAATAAAGCTGACCGAGAAGGTGCAAACACTTTTATTAAAAACATTATTCAATTAGTTCACACAAAAGAAGAGCATGACATTTCGATTCCTGTTATTAAGGCTGTGGCCACAAAGCAAGAAGGAGTCTCCGAACTAATAGAAGCAATTAACACACATTCTCTGATAAGGGTTAACTCAAAGAAGTCATTTTTACTAGCTGAAAAAGCTTACCGAATAATTCAGAATTATAGAATGAAAGGTGTTTCAAAAATAAATCTTCAAGCGCAACTCGAAACAGAGACAAAGAAGGACGATTTTAATTTATACCGTTTCGTTAAGAAAACATGGATGTAAATCTTTACGAAAGTTACAATGGTTTTTTGTATTTTTCCAGCCAAATCAATGCACTTTCAACATCAGTAAACAAGCGAGTGGGACGCACAGGTTTACTAATTCTCAGATAAAAATTACCAACAATTTTAAAAGCCGTACCTTTTCCAACCAAGGCATCGGCCAAAGTTAATGTGTGTTTTGCAACTAATGCTTTAGCCTCATCGCTGAAAGAATTGAAATCAGAGTAAATTGCAAGGAGAGGATACTTCCGCCCATTACTAAGTTGTTTAATACAATTAAACACATTTTGTGAATCTTCCACTTCGCACTCAAAGTTATCTTTTACTTGAATTTGAATGATATCGTCCTTTCGGAGAAAAACAGAATAATAATCAAACATCAAAATTTCTGATTGTGCAAAATCAGAAAAAAGAGGAAATTCAGGGTTCACCTTGGTTAATTTTATGAGTTTAGATTTTTTGTAAAGGTCATAAATGATAATTCACAAATGAAAAAATAATTCATTTTTAACATAAAGACTTGTTGTCAAAAAAAAATGATTGAATTTCTCTATTGAAAACTAAAAATTACTCATAATGAAGTATATCTTTTCTTCATTTCGTCAATGTATAATCTGAGATTGGCATGAAACTGATGAGCAAATTCTTTTTCGAATACGTCATTTTGAGAATCATACCTTCTGAAGCTCATGAAGAAAGTATTTCCTTCGAAAAACGCATTTAAGGAATAGTTAAAGTAATTTTTCCTCTTTTCTAATGGCAAATGATCAACGCCAATAACGATATCCGCAATTAGTTTTGATTTCTTTCTTTTTTTTATCTGCTCTAAATCGTGCATGGTAAAAGAATTATAAAGACTATCTAGACGGTTAGTTCCATTCAACATGTAATTCTTATAAATCTGCTCATCGTGTTTGCTTTGATTATAATTTCTCCGTTCCTTTGAATGTTCCCCATATTTTATTTTTAAAAATTCTTCGGCTCCCTTATCCCCTATAAAACTAGCCAAGTTTTCATTGAAAGTAACATTACTTTTTACAAACAATACCCCATGCGTGAGTTCATGAATGATAAGATTCGCAAGATTCCCTTCACTTTGTTTCAACATATTCGATTGAATCGGGTCATTAAACCATCCTAAAGTAGACCACCCAGAAGGACTATAAACATTGACATCGAAGTCTTTTTCTTTTAAAAATTCTATTTCTTTTCGAGCTTCCTTTTTATTGAAATATCCAATATATGATACTTTTCCAATTATAGGGAACCACCATTCTTTTGCTTTTAAATGATAAGGCTCACACGCGGTGATAGTTAGTAATATTGATTTGTTATTTTGATTGTATACAGTTGTATAGTTTTTTGTACCTTTAAATCCGAGACTGTCAATAGCGAATTTTTTGATTTCTTGAATCAAAGCTAATTTTTGTTTTAATGAATCAGGAAAGGACTCATCTCTCATTACATCCTGAATAGGTTGTGCTTTGATAATAATTGTGAATTGCCCTATTCCTTGCGAAGCGCCATAGATGATGAAGGAGTGTGCAACTATCATCAATAGAAAGATAATTACAAGAACAATTTCGAATATCCAAAATGTGATTTTTTTAAACATTTTTTCTGCTTGAGTATAGAAGATGGACTAAAACTTTTTTAAAGGTAACTATACTTCTTAATTTTTTATACATTTGGGTAAAATAAAGTTGAATGTTTTTTATACTCTCAAAATTACTTGTTTTTCTGATAACCCCATTGGTTTGGATTATCACATTACTTTTATTTTCCGTTTTTTCGAAAAATCAAAAACTAAAAAAGAACTGTCTCAAATGGTCATTGGGTTTAATTTTGATTTTCACTAATTCTTTTCTCTTTGATGAATGTTCGCGTTTATGGGAAACCCAAGCTACTCCTTTCACTGAATTAAAGGGATATCAAACTGGAATTATTTTGGGAGGAATGAGTGTAAATGATGAAACTCTAGATAGGGTCCAATTTTTTAGAGGAGTGGACCGTTTGATACAAGCAATAGACTTGTATAAAAGGGGGATAGTAAAAAAACTAGTACTGACAAGTGGTTCTGGAAGAATTCTTCATCCAGAGATGAAAGAAGCAGCTTTAGTTAAACCTTATATATTAAAAATGGGAGTCGCTGCTGAAGATTTGTATATCGAGAATGAGTCGAACAATACTCGTGAGAATGCAATGTTTACAAAACAATTGATAGAAAAAGAAAAAATAAAAGGGCCCTATTTACTTATCACATCAGCGTTTCACATGCGTAGAGGGTTAGCTTGTTTTAATAAGGTGGGGATTGCTACACACCCATACAGTACCGACAGATATGCGGGAACAAGAAAATTTGAATTCGACTCTATTTTTGTTCCCAACATTTCTGCAATGAACGATTGGAGTATTTTAATTCATGAAATTGTAGGATTCATTACCTACAAAATTATGGGTTACGCATAATTATTAAGAACGAATAAATCTTCTTTCTTTATTTTTTTTCTGTACTCTTGTTACTTTTCAAATTAATAGAAATGGAATTAATACAATAACGTAACCCTTTTGGAACCGGGCCATCATCAAAAACATGACCTAAGTGTCCGCCACAACGAGCACAAGTTATTTCAGTGCGCATCATTCCATGAGAATTATCTTTAGTATAAACCACTTTTGAAGAATCAACAACGTCAGAAAAACTTGGCCAACCGCATCCAGCATCAAATTTATTATCGGAGCGAAACAACTCTGCTCCACAAGCCGCACATTCGTATATTCCCTTTTCTGTGCTCAAATAATATTTACCCGAAAATGGTCGCTCGGTACCCTTTTCTCTTAATACATAGTATTGAGCTGGACTTAGCACCTTTTTCCATTCCTCTTCTGATTTTTTTAGTTGACTGACTGTTTTCATTTCTTTTTTTGATTGATTATTCTGACTACTACAACTGAATGTTACACTAACAAGTGAGAAAAAGATATAAAAGTAGAATTTCATTTGTTTGTGCTTTAGTTTTTTTAACCTGCCCATCCTGACCTATCAAGGCTTCTGTATTGGATTGCTTCTGCTAGGTGAATCATTAGTATTTTTTCACTTCCCTCTAAATCTGCAATTGTACGAGCAACCTTTAGTATCCTATCATAAGCTCTTGCCGAAAGTCCTAATTTCTCAATTGCTGTTTTTAATAATTGGTTTCCTGATTCATCTATTTTGCATACTTCACGCAATTGTTTCGAGGTTATCTGTGCATTGCAATAGATTCCTTCACTTTCGGAAAACCTTTTTTCCTGTATGGTTCTTGCCATGATCACTCGTTCACGAACAACTTTACTCTTTTCCGAAATTCTATCTGCTGAAAGCTCATTGTATGAAACAGGAGTAACCTCTACATGTAAATCAATTCTATCTAACAATGGTCCTGAGATTTTGTTTAAATACTTTTGCACCACACCTGGTGCACACACACAATCTTTTTCAGGGTGATTGTAATAACCACAAGGGCAAGGGTTCATGGAGGCTACTAACATAAAACTCGCTGGGTATTCAACTGAAAATTTTGCTCGTGAAATTGTAACAATTCTATCTTCTAACGGCTGACGCATAACTTCAAGAACTGTTCGTTTAAATTCTGGCAACTCATCCAAAAACAAGACTCCATTATGAGCAAGCGAAATCTCTCCTGGTTGCGGCACTCCTCCTCCTCCAACTAGGGCAACATC
>CAIWDF010000016.1 GCA_903911435.1 uncultured Bacteroidota bacterium | reverse complement strand
TTGCATTTAACAATTCGCTACACTCATTGTATTTAATGGCTTTCAGCGAGTTTAAAATTCAATCTTAGTTTTGAATTTATTTTATCTTACAAATTTTAAAATACATTTGAAATATAATTTTGAATTTTAAAATCAAATAAAAAAAATAATGTTTTTCATAAATTATTGTTGAAAGAAAATAAATAATTCGAAAAAAGAATCTGATTAATTATTTTTTACGTTCGAGCAAAGCCATATAAAAACCATCTGCATGATACACCTCTGGTGAATATCTTTTTTCACCGAGCAGATTCCATGTGCCATCACATTGTTCAAGAAACCATTTAACCTGTTCTTCTCCTTCACTTGGTAAAATGCTGCAAGTTGCATACACCATTTTTCCACCAATTTTTGTGATAGCAGAAAAACTTGAGAGTATCTCCCTCTGTATTTTTTTTACTCGTTCAATCTCCTCAACATTCAATTTCCATTTACTATCTGGATTTCTTCGAAGCACGCCTAATCCCGAACAAGGTACATCAAGTAATAGCCGATCTGCAGTTTCCTTCAATCGTTTTATTGTTTTCGAAGAATCAATCACTCGTGTCTCAACAATACGCACATCTGCTCTTGTTGCTCGTTTTTTTAATTCTAATAACTTCTTTTCTTTTACATCTAGAGCAATGATTCTGCCTTTATTTTTCATGAGAGCTGCAAGATGCAATGTTTTCCCGCCAGCACCAGCACATGCATCCACCACTCGCATTCCAGATTTAACATCTAAGAACTCAGAAACCATTTGTGAAGAAGCATCCTGAACCTCGAATAATCCTTTATGAAAGGCTTCAGTTCGAAATACATTTCTTGGAAATTTTAATTCAACCGCTTCAGGCGACCACACTATTAATGAAGATTCTGTTATTTTTTCTTCTTCCAATATTTTTTGAAGCTCTCGAGGATTTGTTTTTAATGTGTTTGCTCGAAGCACTGTTGCAGGTCTTTGGTTAAGAGCCCTAATTATCTTATCCCAGTTTTTACCAATTTCCTTTTCACCTAACTGGTCTAACCAATCTGGAATTGATTCTCTAATTTTTCTGATTTTATGAAATTTCTCTAATTGAGCTATTACCTTTTTCTCATTTAAACCCTTAAAATAATTGCTCTCTGGTAAATCATAACCATCAAAAACAAGATAGGTCCCTAAAATCATCCATAATTTATTATCCGAAAGTTTAGATTCGAATTCGATACCCGAAGAAGCAACAAGCAATCGCCAATTACGAACAATATCATAAGTAACCTCAGAAACAAATGCTCTTTCCCTTACATCCCAATACTTATTAGCACGCATTACTTTTTCAATTGCTTTATCAGCATATTCGTTTTTTTCAAATATGTCTTTCAATGCAACAAAAATTGCTTTAATATGAAATGTGTGATGTTTTAAATAAAATTCTTTAGCCATTTTACAAATGTAAGATTTAATGGTGAATATTGCCTTTAACTTAAATACTAAATAAAAAGATATGCAGTCTATCTAAGACCTTTGGAAATAACCCGACATTCTACTTATTATTAAACAGGTTAAAGAGATCTTCCTCATAAATACCTCCAACAGGTATTTCCTTTCCTGAAAGAAAAATTGTTTTGTTCCTGATTGATTCTATCTTGGAAAACGGTACAATATACGAACGATGTACTCTAATGAATTCCTTAGAAGGGAGCTTCTCTTGAATTGTTTTCATTGTCATCCTAGTTATAATGGTCTTTTGATTAAGAACATGTATTTTCACTTAGTCATTTAGACCTTCGATGAAAAGTATATCTGAAATACTAATCTTCATCAGTTTATAATCAGCTCTGATAAATAAGTACTGGTTCTGAATTTTATCCATCTGATGCGTATAATTATAAAAATCATTCGCCTTTGCAACAGCTTGTTGAAATCTTTGAATAGAAAACGGTTTTAACAAATAATCAATCGCGTTCAAATTGAAACCTTCCAAAGCGAACTGACTGTGTGCTGTAGTGAAAATTACCATGGTCTCTTGATTCAGGCTTTTGTAAAAATCAATACCCGACATTGAAGGCATTTGTATATCCAAAAACAATAAATCTATTGGAAATTTCCGGAGATGTTTAATGCCAATAAAAGCGGCCAGCTTTTCTTCAAATTCTGCATTGAAGCGGCCGGTGGTTAGCCAACCATCCAAC
>CAIWDF010000015.1 GCA_903911435.1 uncultured Bacteroidota bacterium | reverse complement strand
GTTCCTGTAAAATCAATTGTCAAATTAGTAGAAGTAACATTCGTTCCTGCTCCTCCTGGTGCACATATACTAGCTATTCCACTCACCGTGGAGGTTGGTAAAGGATTTACAACCACTGGAGTAGTTGAAGTAGGTAAAGAAACACAACCATTAGCGTCTGTCACTGTAACAGAATATGTTCCTGCACTTGAAGCGGTAGTTCCTGTTACTGTTGCGTTTTGCCCACTTCCACTATATGCATTCGGTCCTGTCCAATTATATGCTGTAATAGCAATACTTGGAGGAGTGAACGTATATATCTGACCAGTAGCTGGTTTAGTATTGATTGTCGTTGTTTCAGCTGATGAAGAAGCGGTTGGTGTGCTAGTAGAGTTATTTAATGATTTATAAACACCAGCAGTTGCACCACCAATACCTATTGTTGCACTTTCACTAACCCCACCCAAAGCCGTAACTTCTTGTCGATATATGTATTGAACAGCACCATTTGATTCATACAATTTCACTTGAAACGATATGGTTGGAGTACCCACGCTATAGTACCATTCCCAATTTAACCATTCAAAAGTAAACACTCTATTTCCAGGGGTACCAGAAGTTGAATAAGAGGCTGTACCCAATGCACCTTGTAAATCATCCCACAAAGGAGCAAAAATTGGACCTGCTGTTGTTGCCAAGGCGTTTGTTAAGGATGAATTAGCAGTCCCTAAAGAGAGAACACCATTCGAACTTGCATATAGTTGAGTATATCCTGTTCCTGAAAAATTGAAAGTAAATCCAATAGGAAGTGCTCCTGAAGCTGCATCATCTGTCATAACAGTTGTTTCAACTGTACCGCCAACAAGTGGTGTGAAAGTACCTGCAGAAGCCGCAAATATATAATTAGCTGCAGTTGCCGACACAGTTTGTGTAGCTGCCCCAGTTGATGAAAGTGATATAGGTACACCCTCACAAACAGGGTTGGTTGTGGCGGTAGCAGTTGCCGTTGGAAGACTATTAATAGTATTAATGGAAGAAGATGTTGAAGCTACAATACAACCATCTTGATTCACAACAACAGAATACGCTCCTGTTGCAGTTGGAATGTAGGTTGATAAATTCGCACCACTAATATTTCCTCCATTCAACATCCATTGATAAGTTGGAGTTGGAGCGTTGGTTACTGATGCAGAAAGTGTTGCACCAGCACATACAACTGTTCCTGGCGAAGTAATCACTGCTGTTGGTGCATTCGCATTATTCAAGTGAACATTCATCACCTTTTGAGCGGTACAGTTACTCACAGGATCGGTTACGGTTAAAGTATAAGAGGTGGTTGTTCCAGGGCTTAGTGCACTAGTAGTTAAAATCGGATCCTCCACGGTTGCTGATGATAATCCAGTAGATGGAGTCCAACTAAATGTAACATTACCTCCTGTAAATCTTATATTTGGTCTGTCATTCGGATTAACTGTTGCTAATGCTCCTGTTGCAGCAGCACAAGCCGATGCATTCAAAGCATTGAATCTTACTGCGCCTGCATTCGATGTACTTACTTGATCAAAGAAGCCAGCTAAGTTATGAGTAAAGCATTCGCTCACTAATAGATTCGAAACTCCATCCCAAGCAAATGGTGTGGTTAAGTTATACGTATTCCAACCTAAAGAGGAAGCTATGGCAGAATTTGTATACACTGTACTTAACCCTGTATTGATATGTGCAGCACTTGCAAATACTGCAGGTATTGCTACATCAGAACGCATTTTAATGTCAACACTATAAGTAGTGCTAGTTAACTTATTTGCAACATACCATGCTATTGATGAAATGTTAGTAGGGCCAACCAAACCTGCTGCGTTTAATTCTGCAGCGGTAAATATCATTTGAGAATACTGTGTTGAGTTACCTCCATAAACCGAACCTGAAACGTAGTTCGGATCGATGCGGGTGCCAAGTGCTGTAATACTTGATTTTGCAGCAGTTGAATTTAACGTCAATGTTGGTGTACTCAAACAAATAGTGGTGTCAGTAAAGTTTGCTATTACAGTAGGTGCAGGATTAACTGTCAATGAAACAGAAGCAACTGCATTACAACCTAAATCAACATCATGAGCCGTAACGGTATATGTTGAAGATACAAGGCCTGATGCATTCACTGAATTTCCTGTTGTTGTATTTAAACCTGTAGAAGGTGTCCATACAAAACTTTCATAAGAGCTAGTAACATCAACAGCATTTAATGTAGTTGCAATTCCATCGCAAAAAGATGTTCCAGCAGTTGAAGTAACTGCTAATGATGGAGGAGGAGTTACGGTATATATTACAGGTGTACCAAGACTATAACAGGCGGTTGTTACTGACCAATTATAGAAAGGACCAAACCAATTTGTTGCAAAATTACCACTTCCGTTACCAAAATTGTTAATTGTTATTTGATTCGCAATTGTCCAAGGTGCACCTGTTGCTGTATTATCTAATGCAAGATTTGGATTATTCACTGCCTGCAATCTCCAACTTCCTGAAGGCACATACATGTTTAGACTAACAGTTTGCAATGCAGTTGAACCGCCAGTTATCATTATCGGATCAAGAGTTGAAACAATTTGTCCAGTTGAACTTACAAGCGCAATGCCTAATGGGTAAGTACCTGCCGGTAAGTTAGTTGAAACCTGAACTGTATTTATTACAATTCCTTCTGAATTATGAACAGTAAAACTCATAAATTCTGCTGGGTCAGGATAAAAACCTTGAGGAGTACCACTGGCAACTATGCCCAAGTTTACTGGTGCTGGGCTTCCTGCCACCTCGTGCACATAATATGAGCCTGATGTAGTAACATAAGGACTAAAAGTAGTTCCTGTATTAACAATAGCTCCACCAATCGTATCAGTCCAAATTAATGTATTTGCAACATCTGATAAAGTAGCAGAAAGGTTAACATTATTTGGTCCACAAACTGTATTACCTGTTGAAACAACTGGTGCTGGCGGTGTTGTTGTTACGTTTACATTCACTGATGAAGTGGATGTACATCCTCCTGGATCAGAAACAGCAACTGTATAGGTATTTACTCCCGCTGATGGTGGTGTCGCTGTTACAATTCTAGCAGTTGACGTATTTAAGTTTCCTGCAGGTGTCCATGCAAAAGTTAAGTTGGTTGGTAATGATAAAATATTTAACATATAATCTTCTGTTTCACCCCAAGTATATGTACCTATTGGACTTATTGTTGAAGCTTCAACATATACAACTCTCATTAAGGTAACACCGGCTGAGGCTGTTAAAGGTATTAATAAAGTTCCTGATTCTATTCCATCCGAACCACTTACAGAACCAGTAGGCACTCCATAAGCTTTAGTATAAAGTTGTTCTGCCGGTAAATCAAACACTCCATTGCGATTTAAGTCAATATATACTGCTGCCATATTTGAATAACTCGTTGTTAAACAATAACCAAGTGTTAATGTTACCGGTACACTTGTACCGGCAGTTATTGTTGCAGCCGCTACGATTCCAGTATAATTAGAATAAGCATTTAAGGTCGATGCTGGCAAACCATTGGCTGCCCCACCACCAGTGGTCGAGCATGTTGACGTCTGATTTAAAATACTTCCACCTACTCCAAGCGAAACACCATGAATTTCCTCATCAGCAGCAGGTGTGGTGGCATTAGAAGCTCCATAACCTATTGGTAATGTTTGTGGTCCTGTAACCGGTGGGTTTGTAACTGTCAATACCGATACATCTCCTAAACAAACGGAAGCTGGAGAAGCAGTAACAGAATTAATCACAGGAGTAGTTCCTAAACCTACAAATACTGTTTGAACTGCAGTACAATTGGTTCCAGCATCGAATGCTGTAAGAGTATATGTAGCCGATTGTGTTGGATTGGCAGTAACTAAAGTTCCTGTAGTAGCATTTAAAGCACCACCTGTAGAGGCAGTCCAAGTATAATCGTATGTATTAGTTGGAATTGATGCAATATTTGCGCCTGTTAACGTAACTAAAGTTGCACCTGGAGCAGCACCACATATTAAGGTGATGTCGGCTGAAGCAGAAATAGGGTCGGTTGTTCCTACCACGATGCTTACAGGGGTTCTACTACTTTCACAAAAAGGTGCTGCCAAAGTTGTTTCTGAAACGTAAATGGTTGTGTTGCCATTTACATTGATATTATATGGCGACCCTGTGAACAAAAGTGTACCTCCGGTTGCAGCGTTATACCATTTTATGGTTCCTCCTGATCCAGTAGTCGATACATTTGCTATTCCAAAACCACAAGGCACTGAATTAACACTAGCAACTGGACCAGCAGGTGTTGCAGGTACACTTACTGTTGTTGTATTTGAATTTTGACAACCTGCCAAATTCGTAACTTGAACAGTATAGGTGGTGGTAGTGGTTGGTGAAGCCACTGGATTAATAATATTAGCTGAATTCAAAGTAGCTGAAGGAGACCAGTTAAAAGTTAAATTAGGATCACCATAAGAATAGGAGATGGCACCATTAAAATTTCTAGGTGAATTTGTGAAACTAAATGTTCCTCCATAACCTGTTCCTCCGCAACCTTCCTTAATGGTTAATATTCCATCGGTTGCCCATGTATTACCAAAAGTAGTACCATTTGTATAACTGTTCGATCCATTTGATACAACTACTATTCCATAAGTTTGTCCAGCTGGTATGGTAATATTTGCATCCAATCCAACTATTGGAGCATTTGTAGCAATGGCTATCGAACCCGAACCTGCCAAAGTCCAACCCGTACTACTCGATAATGTTGGGCCAGCAAAACCACCCGGAATATACCATACTTGTGCAGTAGATGCCGTAGTGGAAGTCATTGAGAAATTGTGTAGTGTTATAGTTTGTGTTGCAGTTACGTTGAATGCATTACCACTTGAACCATTACCGGCAAGTAAACCTGTTGTTAAGGTTCCATTTAAAAATGTTCCTGCGTTCAACTGTGAAGTTCCTCCTGAACAGATTGCAACAGGTGAAGCAGTAGGTGAGGTTGTAGGAATTGCCGTAACTGTAGCCGTTACAGTTGTTCTAGGACTAGGACAGTTTCCATTAAAACTCTCTACATAATAGCTTGTTGTGGCCGAAATGGATGGTGTTGTAAACGTACTTCCTGTACCTTGAATACTACCTCCAGTAGCTTGATTATACCAATTAAGTGTAGAAGTACCAGTTGCTGTTAAATTAACAATACCAGTTCCACAACGACCTGCACCAGTTCCTACTGGAGCTGCATCTCCTGCACCTAAATTGGTAAGCACTGTAGTGGCAGTATTCACACATCCTGTTGAGTTATTAGTAACGGTTACCGAATAAGTGGTAGTTCCTGCAGGTGGTGTTGCAATAGGGTTTGCTATTGCAGGATTGCTCAACCCTGTTGTTGGCAACCAGGCATATGAATAAGTTGGAGGAACAATTGGTGCAAAGCGCCATCCTTCGTTGGTGGCTGTCCATGTTCCTGAATTCCTTCCTGTTGGGAATGCTGCCAAAGTACCGGTTGAGTTTTCAATTCCAAGCGCTTTTGTATTTGTCAATCCATTTACTGAAGTTAAATAAAGGTCGATAATGCCGCTTGTCTCATTAAGCTCTGCCTGATAAGTTACAAAAGGAGAAGCCGAATAGAAATCTACATTTGTAAATCTTATAATCAATTTACGATTTGGTGCTGTACCAATCTGATCCCAAGTAATCGCTCCAGCAACATTGACACTTAAATCGGACCAAAAACCTATCCAGTTATTAGGTGCTGCAGTCGATGGGCCAGTTGGTGGTGAGTAGACAGCATTTGCGGTCACGTTATCCACACCCATCAATATTTCTCCATTTGAATGTACAGTAAATTGGTTATAGTTAGTTCCATAAAAGTTGAAATTCCATGGTAAGGTAGTGGAAGTACCTACTGAATTTTGAGGTACATTATAATTTCCTTCATCTCCTAATATCCCAACCTGCAAACCTGGCCCACCTGTTAACGAAGCTCCATTAGTTAATGCTCCAGTATACATATTTGCAAAAGGAACTGAAGTAACAGTGTAATTTGCTGCTGGTGTATTTGTAACGGTAGTTGCTAAATTTACAGGTATTCCATCACAATTTGTGGATGTAGTGGGTGTTAAACTTAAAGCTGGAGCATTTGGGTCAGATGAAACTACTGCACTACCCGTCATTGTTGTTACACATGCTCCACTTGTTCCTGTTGCTGTATATGTGCCTGGTGTACCATACGTACCTAATGTTAATGGATTGCCATCTCCAGGAATTGAAGAACCTACAGGGGTGGCACCTCTATAAACTTGGTAGTTCACTCCTACTTCAGAACCTGATAAACTTAATACAAAACCTGCACCTGAACAATACACACCTCCTCCTGAAATGGCATAAGCACTCGGACCTACACCTGTAACAGTATATGAAGGTCCAGTAGCCGTACCTCCTGGTGTAGTAACTGCTATCGTTCCTGATGTATTTGCATTCGAAACTACAGCAGTAATCGAAGTTGAACTAACCACTGTGTAAGATGCAACATTTACACCATTAATGCTTACAGCCGATACTCCCGCGAAATTTGTTCCTGAAATTGAAATAGAAGAACCTGTACACCCGCTAGATGGAGTCGAAGTGGTGATAGTTGGCACCAAAGCAAACTCATCAGCCCCTATACAAGGTGGATTACTACGTGTTTGCCCATCGATGTCAACAGCTACACCAGCAGCAACACCTGAACCAAAAAGGGCTGCAGCACCTGAATTGTTAACATCAATGTGAAGGTTGGTAGCCGAAAGGAAAGGTGCGCTTCCTGTATTTGCGAACGAAGCATTGTCGTTAGTAGCTCCTCCCATAGCACTACTCACAGCCCTCCAATTAGTAGTTGGAGTAGTTGCCGAAGCAACAAAGTTAGCCGCTAAATAGGTAGTAGCACTGCTTACACCTAGAAAATCGGTTGCTGGTGCATAATAAGCGTTATTGTTTAAGGTTAAGGTCATTGCTGTAGTGGATGTAACAAAAATATCACAAACGTATGAACCTGCTACATAACCTGTCATTGCTTGTTCTAAGATATTGTTTTTGATAATCATTCCTGTTGAAGCTGTAGACACGATTGAAATACAAGCATTCATACCTGCAGAACCTCCTCCTATTGTTGCTCCTCTGTTGCTTACCGTATTGTTTAAGATTTGATGTCCTGTTCCAGTAGCGATTCTTATTGCTTGGGCACCAAAGCTTGTACTATTGGAAGCAGCCTGATATTCCTTTACATTATATATCATGTTGTTCGATACGATATGACTACCTCCATTAGCAAGATTAATTCCTATTGCGGGATATCCACCTGTTGAAATATTATTAACATTCTGGATATTATTACCCGTTACCGTGCAGGTTGCATCTACTGCCGTAAGTGCAATTCCTGTTGGATGAAGTGCAACGGTAGATGATGCTTGTGCACTTATAACATTCATAATGGTATTTCCACTTATCAGTCCACTTGTACTTCCTCGTACATCTATACCGCATACAAAAACATAAGCAGATGTAGTTGCACTGCCTATTGTATTATTCAAAATCTGTAATCCAGGACATGCAGTGGCTACACTTCCACCGATAAATATCCCGTCTGCACAATTGGTAATTACGTTGTTTTGCAATACCAAATTATTATAGGTCCCAGGTCCTGCAGTTCGGGCAGGAGCCGAAGCAGGAGTGGCAGTAGCTGATGCATTAGCCGCTAATCCTGCAAAAATACCAAAGGTGGTGGTGGCAGTAGATGTTGGCAACACTGCATTTCCAATGATATTACAATTGCGTAAAATATCATTATCAGCTCCTAAACCTGGTGTGGCAGCACTTCCAAAACGTATTACCGCAGTAGCCGTGATAGTGGCAGCATTGGTCAATTGAAATGTCAAATTCCTATTTGTTCCTGCTGTGTTCGGATTATCACCATCAATGGTTACATTGTCGGCCCCATTGAGCAATAACAACGAAAAATTGGTGGTAGGTGCCCCCGAAACCACCACCCCATCATTGGTTGGTCGAATATTAACAGAGGTATACGATGCAGTCCCTGCTCCACTGGCATTTAAAAATGCCGAAGCCACTGGTTCTGACGTATTGGCAGTAATGCTTACTGTTACTGCTCCAGTGTGTGTACCCGCATTAATAGCCGCCAATGCTGCTGTTAATGTAGTATAATTTGTTGGCCCTACTGTTCCTGTGGTAGCTGTTACTACCACTTGCTGAGAGAAACCATTTGTGCTCGTAATTCCTAAAAGAACAGAAGCACATAACAACCATCTCCATATAGAAGAAGTTGTTTTTCTTGTTTGTGTAATTTTTGTCATTGTTTTTTGTTTTTGGGATTAATTAATTGTTGTTTTTTGTTTTAAATTGTTTGTGTTTTGTGTTTGCTATTATTATTTATTTTATTTCGATTCTAAAGTTGGGGTAGCTATTAATGGAGCCTCTGGTTTTGAACCATTGTTCAAATGCAAATCCTTTACAAGCTGCTGATTTTCGGGTGCGGTAAGTAGTTCGGTTAAAACCTTATCTTCAATCTTATTGGTGCGTTGAAGTTTTACCATTAACGACAAGTCGTTTTTATCAACGTAGGTTTTCTTGTCTTTAGAAAGGGTAAGTTTTTTTTCGTAGTCGGGAAAGGCGGCCATGTATTTTTTGGCAACCTCCGCATTTATCATTCTTCCGATATCGGAAGAATAAGGAGCACTATTCGAATCCTTAGTAGAGGCATGCTTCTTTTTTTCTTGCGAAAAACCAATAGTGCTTACCATGAAGCAAAATGTAAAAATAATGTAATTAAAAATGGTAGTTGTTCGAGTCATGTATTGAGAATTAATTCTTACTAATGATTAAATCTATGCTTAAAATTTGCCTCCCTATCCTTATTTTATTCTATATCTAGTTTTCTTATCTTCGCTTAGTGGTTTTGCCAATTAAAATGTTAATAAGTTAATCGATTTTTTAATTTCTTAACAATTAGTTTAAAAACATTTTGCTATCTTTAGCTCGGCAAACATAATAAAGAAAACCTCTCCCTCCAAATATTTTTGCATGATTTTTACAAAAACGCTCTATCTTATTGATTTTGTGGCAATATAATTTTCAACATGAAATTAAAAATCTACCCATTTAAACGATTAAATGCCCCTGACGTACGATTTAAAAAAGGTTGCCTCTTCTTTAAATATTTTTTTATTCTTTATTCTTTTGTTAATAAATTGCTTCCAAAAACATCACTGAAAAAAGGCATGAAATTTATCAATAACTTGGGGCTTAATTCCATAAAATGCACCTCACCTCTACTATATTGTTTTTCACCGTAACTTATTGAACTTTCAACGTACCTTTTAAAATCCGTTCGCGCTTTTAGTTCAGTCGAAGTGCAGATTTTTGTTCACCACTTCAGAAGGGTCGGGGGAAGGGCACCACTAAGACACGAAGACAGGCAATAACCAATAGGAAAAAGCGAATAGGCATTAGTGAATAGGCTCTGAGGTATACCAAGCACTCCCTATTCGCTAATGGCTATTGCCTATAAAATCCCCTCCCAAATTACCGCTTACTCAGAAAAATGACCGTTCACCCCCCAAAATGTTACAGTTCACACAATCTGCGTTTTTTTCTCAAAAATGTAATATATTTTTGTGGTCTCATTTTTAATTCTTCGATTATGGACCCACATAACTGCTTGGATGTAAGAACTAACAAAGGTGATAGCAAGTGCCTAGAATTGGATGATATTACCTATGTCACTTCTTTTGCAAATGGTATCACCATACACACTGCTGATGGCGACTATACTGATTCAGCTAGCATGGACGATTTTATGTATTGTGTGGCCGAATACAACATCTTCTGCCGAGTACACAACAAGTACATTGTGAACATGAACTATATTGATAGTTATAGCAAAACTACCTATGCCTTACAGCTAAAAAACTCCGTCTGCATCAGCTTTTCGAAACAAGGACTTAAAAATTACCTCGACCTTAAAAAACCAATACAATTGAAACGTAGGAAGAAACCTAGGAAATAGGGTGATTTAGTTTTTTTCACTATTAAGACACTCGTTTTGGTTGTTCGCTGTTGGTTGTTGGTTGTTAGATTTTTCACCACTAAGACATGAAGAAACACTAAGATGCACTTAGTAACTATTCGTAGATTCCTACTATTCGTATTTCGTAAAGACAATCGTACCACTGAGACAATAAGGAACTAAGTTACACGAAGCTCCCCTCTATTCGCTAATGCCTAATGCCTACACGAAGTGCCCTCCCCTCACTTGTGGAGAGAGGCCGGGGGAGAGGTGCCATCCACAGTATAAATTGGTCAATCTACACTAAAATATTTCCAATTGGCGTACTTCGTCATTTCGAAAATACTTGTACGGTAACTTTGTGCCCATCAATCGATGTTGGCCATGTACACCGTGTATCTTCAGCATTTTTCTTACTGTTGCCTCACCACTTTAGGTGGCGAATCTACTCGCTTTGCCCCTCGCCTACTTGCTTTTAGCATTCCTATTCTTGCTTGTATTCAGTCTTCTGTTCGCGTTCTATCTTATTCATTTTCTAAACATTGCCGAGCTGTTGGCGCACTATTACTACTTGTTTTTAACCTCCTTTTTTTTGATGCAAATGCAATTACACAAACATGTGCACAATCTCCACATCCATGTACAATGTTTACACAAACATGTGCACTATCTACACATCCATGTACAATGTTTACACAAACATGTGCACTATCTACACATCCATGTACAATGTTTACACAACCATGTGCACTATCTCCACATCCTTGTGTAATGTTTACACAAACATGTGCACTATCTCCACAACCATGTGCAATGATTACACAAACACGTGCACTATCTCCACATCCTTGTGTAATGCTTACACAAACATGTGCACTATCTCCACAACCATGTGCAATGTTTGCACAACCTTGTGTAATGAGTTCACAAACCAAGATGATGTGTTGGTTCTTTAGTATCAACAAAACAAGATTTACCAGTATGCAAATGCACACATTTGTCGGCTGTTTGTTATCGCAACGATATAAATTACCGCGACCTTTTGTCTAAAGCACAACCACAACTTCCACAGTCAATACTAATTATTAATTAAAAATTTACATACAATGAAATCGAAACATATAAGCGTAAGCTTGTCGCGCAAGGAGCGTAAAGCCCTTTTAAGAACACGCAATCAAGTTAAATCATTATTAGCAAATCCTTGTTTTATATTGTTTTCAATGCCTAGTGCAGTGATTGCAAAAGGGAAATTAGGATTTAGTAAATCGATGAAGGATGGAGATTTTGTTATCAAATCGAAAGCCATTTACGATGCCTTAGACCTAAACGAAGCAGGGTTTTACACCCCACCATTTAGCGATATGGCCGACTTTTTAACCGCTATTGACAAACTCGAAACCTGTATTCAGAACGTAAAAGTGAGGGTATTGGGTGCTGCAGCTGCCAAAAAAGTGGCGAAAACAGACTTGTACAATTTCTTGAAAAGTGCTTTGGAATACATCAACAAAATGGCACGCAACAAACCGCTATCGGCCGAAGAAATAATAACTGGAGCCAATATGTTGGTATGTGCTGCACACAAAGTAATGAAACCTCAACTATCGGCAAAACCTACGGGTGCTGCAGGTGAGGTGAATTTGCAATGCATAGCAGTGCAATTGGATGGCAAGTATTACAAGGCTACTTACAACTGGCAAATAAGTAGCGATGGCGGAAAAACATGGGACAACCTATCCGACACCGTTGAAGCCAAACTAAAAGTGATTGGTTTGGTAGTGACCACTACTGTTAAATTCCGCCAACGTGCCAATTCCAAAAAGTTTGGCATCACTGCTTGGTGCACACCTGTGGATTATACAGTAATGTAAACCACCAAGTAGCCAATTGGTAAGCAACAACTATAATGGTTGAAGCCGAAAACAAAAAAATCCTGCACCGCAAGGTGTAGGATTTTTTTTGTTAAAAAACGAATTGTTTTTTCCGAAAATATTTATATTTGCACTATCAAATGCAAATCCTCGGTAGGTAATATGCACTTGCCGATGGTACAAACTAATCATGTAGCATAGCAATTAACTATTAAACACCGAGAAAAATGAAAAAGCAAAAATCAAAAACACCTGCCTACACATTCGAGTTTAAACTCATCAAAAAAAATTCTAAATCAGACAACAAGAAATACCATCTTTATATCAATGGTGTTACTGACTCAGTTGAATATACCAATTATAGCGGTCATATGGACAGTAGGCTAGAGAAAGGTAAATCATCGGAGAAAATTAAAAATATTCCAGGGAAGTATTTCCCAAATGATTTTTGTTTATCACTTGATTGTAAATTCCAGTTAATGAATCGATATTTTGAAACCGTAACAGAAGTGTTATTTTTAAAAGAAGATGATACATTCCAATTGCTTCTTCTTCTTCCTGAACCCGATGGGTCATTGAGAAGTAGTGAGTTTTTATTAGGTGATAATTTTTCGTCTATGATGCAAGATGAAATGAGAAATCTTAAGAAAAGCAGACTACGTAATTGTAGAGATATGGGTCATGAAATGAATGTTTGCATCAAAGGCAAACCAGGCGAAACCATAAACGATTTGATGAAAATACTTTTGCCTAGTGTTGAACTTATTTATGAAAATTCAAAAACTAAGTTTTTGAAGCAACTAAAACAACTCGAAAAAGAAGTCAATTCGATTTCTGCGAATTGGAAATAAGGTAAGAACATTGTTTACATTTGGCAATACTATCGAAATAAGGATAACTAATTAAAGTGCTCACATAAAAAAGGGAATGATGAAAATACCAACTAATAAACCGCTGGCTCGCTTTACCGACCACGAATGTGTTTTACTGGCAGCACTTGCTGTAGATTATTTCAAACGCATAGAGGCCATGAAAGAAAAAAACAAGAATCAGCCACCTCTTTCGCCAAAGGGAAAGAAATTAAGTGAAGATATTCAATACATTTATCAGATATTATTAGACAATGCCAATAGTGTTTTCGACATCAAGGAAGAGTATGCTTTACCCTTAGGATTAGTTGTTGGTTCAATTGTAGAATACAAGGACCTTGAAAATGAAGCGGAAGAAGAATCGATATTAATTAAAATGAATGATTTCTTATTTCGCTCTCCGAGTTATAACAAATTCATCGAAGTAACCAGAGCAATGAATAATAAGTCGTGATGTCCGCGGGTGCTGGCGTGTTTCGCTCGTGCCGTTTATTCGGTGGTGTGTTAACCACCTCCATAAGAACAAAAAAAAATAACATATACAATCGAACAAAAAACTTAAGTTAATTAAAATGAAAATTAATAAAAGCAAAAAAATAAAAATAAAGCCAAGTACGCCTAGTAATGGTTCAAAAAGGTATGAACTATACATAGATGGTCAATTGGTTTATGAACATGGATATTTTTCTGGAGGTACAATCTATTTTGACGGAGGTAGTGACATGACAGTAAAAAAAGATTTGAATTTTGATGCCAGCCACTTTTTGGATGATCTATTTTTGCATATCGAAAATCCAGAAGGTAACTGGAGTAAGAGATTAATGTGGGATATCTTTAGAGAAAAAGATGAAATTACAATATCCTATTTTATTGTTTTTAATGAAGATGAAGTGTTTGAGATGGACATCAACCCTATTAAATTATTAAAATTGTTTGTAGAGTTGGCTGAAAAAAAAGGGTATACAAAAACATATTTTATGGATGATGGTTTCGAGGTAATTGGGGCAGCACTTGATATATCACTTCCTGCACAGGGTAATATATATGAATACTATAAAAAACATACGAATGATTTAGAAAAATTAATCAAAAAAGCAGGAATTCAAATGGGAGATAAAAATCAAAGTTTAAAAAGACCTTCTCGCCTTAGTTTGTAACGAGGGCGGTAAAATAATGCGTTTGTAACGCATATGCCCCTTTTGGCTTAGCATCCCTCCACCTACAAAGCAAATCATTATTAATACATTACAAAGAAGAAGCCATGAGATGTGCGGAGATAACCCTTCCTTTGAATTTCACATTCATTATTCGCATGCCTGAACGAATTACCTAAAATAAAACTAGCAAATACTGCTAAAGTCATCCGGATAATTCCACAAAAATTGCATATTTCTTATTCCAGTTTGCAAAAATTGCAAAAACGATGAAATAAACAGGAAGAATTATTCAATAGTTGCAGATAATGCCAGTATTGCATTTTACCTTAGTTCAGTTCCGTTTTACTGCCTTGTGTAATCATTGTAATTTTGCTGCCGAACAAACAGTATAATTAACAATGGGAACAAAAAGATTTACTAAACAGAGTCCGTCACTAACAGACCGCCTGCAATTTCTACTACTATTTTTTCGTGATGTATTTCTTTATTTTATTTCACGAAAGTATTCAACCTTTATACGTGCATTCAAATTGCTATCGCCAAAATATTTGGAAAAGGCAAGCCGTCTGAGGGCAAAAAGAATATATTATTATGCCCTTAAAAATGTTCCGGCTTATAAAAACTTCTTGGAAGGTACAGTCATAAACGAGTGGAAGGATATCCCGACTACAGACAAGGAAACCTATATCAAAAAATACAGCACCGAAGAAAGGTGCGTGCAGGGCATCATTCCGGAAACGGGTATTGCTATTGATGAATCCTCGGGAAGCACAGGAACGCCTTACAACTGGGTAAGAACTGAAAAAGAGCGCCACGATTCGCATGCATTTATCAGTTACTTTACCACATTCTGTTTGGGCGAAAAGCCACGCATATTCATTAATGCCTTCTCCATGGGAGCATGGGCTACAGGCACCAATATGGGTATTGCCTTGCAACGAAACGGCATTGTAAAAAATACAGGTCCAGACATCGGTAAAATACTGAACACCCTTGATTTTTTTGGAAACAAGTATGAATACATCATTACGGGCTATCCTCCTTTTTTAAAGCAGCTATACGATACTGCCAGAGAGCAGAACTTCGACTGGGATAAGTATGTGATATCGGCAATTGTGGGAGGTGAAGGGATGTCGGAAGGACTGAGAGATTACCTATTGCCGGGGTTCAGGTATGTGTACAGCGGATATGGTGCTACTGATCTGGAAATAGGCATTGGGGGTGAAACACCGTTGACCATAGCCATCAGACGACTGGCAAAGGAAAACCCGGAACTCCGGAAAGCCTTGTTTGGTGATGATTCGCGCTTGCCAATGATTTTTCAGTACAATCCTTTAATGCATTATATAGAAGTAAATGATAACAGGGAACTGATTTTTACCATCACCCGCAAATCGGTGCTGTCACCACGGATAAAATATAATATTCATGATGAAGGAGGAATTTGCCGGTATGACCAGATGTGCGACAAATTAAGATTGTTTGGTTATAATATAGATGAATTAACTAAGTTCGAAAAAAATAAAAACATGACATTTCCGTTGATGTGGATTTATGGAAGACGGGATTTTACCATCAGCATAATGGGTGCAAATATTTATCCCGAAGATATTGAGCAATGTTTGTATGCAGACCAGTACCTTGCAAAAATTACGCTTTCGTTTTGCCAGGCTGTTTCGGAAGGGATAAATGCAAGTGTTCATCCTGCTTTTTATTTTGAACTGTCTACCACTCCAACGGAGGAACTAAAGAAAAGATTTGCCGAATCTATAGTAGAAAAGCTTATTCTTTTGAACGCAGATTTTCGAGAAGCATGGCATGAAAATGCTGAAGCACTGAAACCTGAAATTTATTTGTACTCCAAAGGAGAAGGTCCTTTTAAAACGGATGGTTCCAAAATAAAACAAATACGATTGATTAAAACAAAATAATTTCCCCGCAGGCGCGAGGTGTGTTTCGCTCGTGCCAATAATTAGGTGGTGTCCTCACCACCACTATTTGTAAACTAATTTAATCCCGTTTGGTCGGTATTAAAAAGTTATATCGCCATTTGTAAAAACTATTAAGTGCAAAGCACTTGTTAGAGCAAGCATAGCTAGACATTACGTTTAATCATAATATCCAATCGTTAGTACATCCCCCCCAAAAAAAAACACCCCGTTTCGAAGTTCGAAACGGGGTGTTTGCTTTATTAGTTAATTTGGTTTTACTGTTTCACCACTCGTTGTGTGTACAGCACATTGTTATCAACATCTAATACCCTCACGAAATAAATTCCGTTTTGGTTCTCTTCAATATTGGTTTTCATT
>CAIWDF010000014.1 GCA_903911435.1 uncultured Bacteroidota bacterium | reverse complement strand
ATGGGAAATTTGAAGCTTATAGGTGTGTTAATAAATAAAAAGGATTATGTTAATGCTCAAGCTGTGTTGAATGAAATATATACAAAAGAAGGTGCTTTCCTTAGTGATCAAACAAAATTGAGTGCAATGAATTTGATACTTGCCCAACAAAATAAATCTTGGTTTGATTTGCCAGATAGCTTGATGAAGGTTGTGCAATTAATTTATGATAATAATCCTGAGACATCGGTTAATGCAAGAGCAATACTTGCACTAACTAAAGGATTGCAATATGATCGATATCCTTATGACTTAAATGATAGAAAAAACAAGAGTCTTGATAGAAACCTGAATACCACAAATGTTAAGCAAACATATCTTAAAATATACCCGAATCCATCAATGGAATTTACAAACATTGAAATAAGGTTGGCAGAAGAAAATTCGAGATCTGGGTTAGAGATATATAATTCATTAGGAAGCTTGGTTGAAAAACATGATGTGAACGATAATGATTTAATGACGATTAATACAAAGGAATATAGAGACGGTGTATATTTAGTTTTATTAAAAACTAATTCGAATGTTATCGAAAAACAGAAACTTGTAATTTCGCACTAAATGAAGTTGTTTTATTTTTTCCTTTTGGTAATGTTGTCTGCACTGAATGCAAATGGACAAATTTATTTTAATGATGTGTACAACATTGGTCTAAACCAAGGAGCAACAAGTATGGTTGTGGACACCGGTTATGTAGTAATCGGTCAGGAAATCACTTCAAATTATCGTTCATTTAAATTAATGAAGATAAACTTGAATGGGGACACAATTTGGACGCGAAACTTTCCAAAGAATCAATTTGCTTATTATACAGGAAGTTCTAATTCTTTGATTAAAACAAATGACCATAATTATGTGTTTGGTGGCACTTTGATTAATTTACAAGATACGACAAACGGTGGAGATTGCCTCTTGGTCAAGTTTAATAATAATGGGGATACATTATGGACAAAAAATTATGGAGGGCAAGGCACGGAGTTTGCAAATGCAACTATTCAAACGCTCGATAGTGGTTATGCCTTACTTGGTTCTACTACAAGTTTTGGGAATGGACAATTTGACTTTTACCTTGTTAAGACAGATTATTTAGGAACATTCGAATGGCAACAAACATTTGGTACATCCGGTCAGGAAAAAGCTTACTCAATAATTCGAACACTTGATGGTGGATTTTTGTTATCTGGTTCACAAAATAATCAGTTCTTTATTGTTAAAACAAATGCACAGGGGAATCTAGATTGGCAACAAGTTTATTTAGGTACATCTGGCCCATGTTATGTAACTCAATTGGCAGATAGCACTTATGTTCTCTCAGGAGCTAAAGCCATCTCAGGCTTCTTAGGAGAAGCATTCTTAATTAAGATTAGTAAAACTGGCGGGGAGATTTGGCACAACCATTATGGCAGCGTGTCAGGAAACGATTGGTTCACCACAGCTCCTCTTATTTTGAATGATGGGAGTATAGTTATAGGAGGACAACAAATGAATGGAAGCATTCCATATGGTATGCTTGTAAAAACAGATTGTACAGGTAATCAGCAATGGATACGAACTTATTATGCAAATCCTAATATTGACAATTATTTGAATGACTTAAAATCAACATCAGATACTGGCTTAATTTTTTGTGGACAAGCTTTCTCTACGTTAACAGATTTTTGGGTGGTAAGAATAGATAGTAATGGGTGTGAGTATGTAGGTTGTAATGTGGGGATAGAGGAATTGGGAGTAGATGGAGGGGAGATAGAAATTTACCCGAACCCTACAACTAATGAATTCACAATTGAGAATTCACAATTAAGAATTAATGCCATACATATATATAATGTACTAGGCGAAGAAGTTTTAAAGCTAGAGCGAATAGCCAATAGCGAAAAGGCAATAGATATTAGCACTTGGAAGGCTGGTGTATATTTTGTAGAAGTGGAAACTGAGAAGGGAGTGGTGAGGAAGAAGGTGGTGAAGGAATAAATAGACACAGAAACTAAAAAGCCTCTTACAACAGCGTAAGAGGCTTTTTTAATTTACAGTACTTATTTCGTCATCAGTAAAAAATACTGAATTACCACTTATTTCCCAACCACCATTTTTCGCAAGGCTTCAATCCATAATTTATTATCATTGAGGCTCGCCACCAATTCCACGCTCTCGCCACCGTGTTCCTTGAACAATTCGTTGTACTCGGTGCCTATTTCGTAAATGGTTTCCAAACAATCGGCCACAAAAGCGGGCGAAAACACGAGTATTCGCTTCATTCCAGCCTTAGCTTTGGCCACTATCGTTTTGTCGCTGTATGGTTTTATCCATTTATCGTCCAACCGCGATTGGAAAGTGGTTTCATATTTTCCTTCGGGTATGTTCAATGCCTTCACCAGCTGGCGAGTGGTGGCAAAGCAGTTAGCTCGATAGCAATATTGGTTTTTATCAGTGATGGTGTCGCAACAAGTGCCCAGTGTGCAGCTGTTGGCGCCATAATGCGCGGCACCCTTGCGAATGTGTCGCTCGGGCAAACCGTGATACGAGAAGATGATATAATCGTACTTGTCCCAACCCTTACCAGCAGCGGCATTTCCTTGTGTAGGTGTTTTGTATTTTTCGGCCACATCAACGCAAGCAGCAATAAAATCGGGGTTGTCGTAAAACTTACTTACCACACGAATGGAAGGTGTTACCTCCCATTTGCCAATGATGCGCAAAGCCTCTTCTACTGATGAGCCCGTGCTTGACGATGCGTACTGAGGATACAACGGAATGATGACAATGTTCTCCACTTGAGCCAATCGCAAGGCATTCAACGCTGTTTCGATGCTCGGCTGCTGATAACGCATGCCCAACTCCACCACATAAGTATCGCCCAAAGCCTTTTGTAGCAAGTCTTTCATGCGAAGGCTGTAAATCAACAACGGTGAACCTTCTTTGGTCCATATGTGTTGATAAAGCTTTGCCGACTTTGACGAACGAAACGGCACAATGATTCCATTCACCAAGGCGAATCGGCCTACAGGGTTGATGTCTATCACTCGTGGGTCGTTCAGAAATTGAGATAAGTATTTGCGAACATCAGCTGTCTTCGGACTATCGGGTGTTCCAAGGTTTATTAATAATACTCCAGTTTTCATAATTTAATTACTGTTCAATTGTTTATTATAAAATGATATTTCTTTTTGATGATTAAATGTGCAACGCTCTTTTTCCAGTGGCATCTAAGCAAGCCTCTTTCATTGCTTCGGTGTAAGTAGGATGCGCATGACTCATTCGCGCAACGTCCTCTGCACTTGCTCTGTATTCCATAGCCACCACGGCTTCGGCTATCATATCAGCAGCACGAGGGCCAATGATGTGTACACCCAAGAGTTCATCGGTCACCTCATCGGCCAATACTTTCACGAAACCATCCGTATCCATCGAAGCTCTCGCTCTTCCGCTTGCCTTAAAAGGAAAGTTACCTACTTTATATTTTCTACCATCTTGCTTCAGTTGTTCCTCTGTAGCGCCTACAGATGCTACTTCGGGCCAAGTGTACACCACACCAGGAATTAAATTATAATTGATATGAGGTTTTTGTCCGGCCATTATTTCTGCCACCAACACTCCTTCCTCTTCGGCCTTATGAGCTAGCATAGCGCCTTTCACCACATCGCCTATTGCATATATATTGGCAACGTTGGTTTGTAAATGTTCGTTGGTTTCTATTCTTCCTTTGTTATCAAGCTTCACACCTACCTTGTCAAGGCCAAGTTGGTCGGTATACGGTTTTCGTCCCACTGATACCAAACAATAATCTCCTTTCAATTCCACCTTCTCGCCCTTAGCATTCTCGGCAGTTACAGTTACTTCTTTTCCTTTGCTCACTGCTCCTGTTACTTTGTGACTAAAGAAAAACTCGAAGCCCAATTTTTTTAAGCTTCGTTGCAATTCCTTGCCCAGAGAGCCATCCATGGTGCTGATGATACCAGCAGTAAACTCCACCACGGACACTTTCGCACCTAGCCGAGCATATACCGAACCTAATTCTAAGCCAATCACCCCTCCTCCTATTATTATTAAATGCTTTGGCACCTCTGTCAATTCAAGGGCTTCAGTAGAACTGATGATACGTTTCTTATCTATCACAATGCCGGGCAACGATGCAGGTTTCGAGCCAGTAGCAATAATAGTTTTTACAGTTTCAATTTCTGTGCGAGCACCTCCACCTTCGGTGATGGCAATGGTAGAAGCATTTACAAAGGAACCATGCCCTGTGAACACGGTAATTTTATTTTTCTTCATCAAATAATTTATTCCATCGCACGTTTGTTTCACCACTTCCCGCTTGCGTTTAATCATTTGTTCCAAATTCACTTTCACATTTTTTATTTCTATACCATGCTCGGCAAAAGTATGTGTGGCGTTGTGATAATGCTCCGAAGAATCTAACAAAGCTTTCGATGGGATACAACCTACATTCAAGCAAGTGCCACCAAGTGTCGAATATTTTTCAATAAGCGCTGTTTTCATGCCAAGCTGGGCACAGCGTATGGCGGCTACATAGCCTCCAGGGCCAGAACCAATAATTGCAACATCAAATTTTTCCATCGTTTTTAGTTTAGAGTTTGTTTTCAATTATACCTTGCGAAAATAAAGTATTTCGCAGTATCGTTTCCATATTTATTTTTGTTTTGGGATTACCTTGAAGCGAATGAGCCACGAATAAAGAATCAACAATAGGGTGATGTAGATGGCAGTTCGCGCAATGTAATCACCATATCGAACATAAAAGGTAAGCTCATTGTTTAAACCTATTTGTTGGCCTATCACAGCAGGTTTCCAATAGTCAGTGGCTTGTTGTATTTCTCCCATTGGGCTCACAAAACAGGATATACCAGTGTTTGCACTCCTCGCAATCCACTTGCGAGTTTCAATTGCACGCAAAGCTCCGAACCTTAGATGTTGTTTGTATCCAGGAGTATCACCCCACCAGCCATCATTGGTGATGATGGAGATAAACTGTGCTCCATTGGTAATATATTCCGAAACAAATTCTCCATAAATGCTCTCGTAACAGATGACAGGTGCAGTTTTCACTTTTGTATCACGTGCAACTAAGTTCGTTCTATCGTCTTGTGTACCATAACTTCCAGCTGGTCCTCCAAGGCTGAGGGCATACTTTTCGAAGTACTTAAATAAAAAAGGAAATGGCATTTTCTCTACCCCAGGCACCAATCTCGATTTGTGATACACTTGAATACTATCCGAAGTATCAATCTGTATGGCTGTGTTATAATCGTCATAATACGTAGTAGTGTCGTCACCAAATGTTCTTGCAGTGATAGAAGGGGTTTCCCCTTTTCCAAAAGAACGTGAACTATTCGCCCCGATAATTATTTTCAATTTAGGAAATGGCATTACAAATTCACGCAAGGTTTGAATGCTTGCGCTTTGGTCAAGTTTTCCTTCCCATAAATTATCTTGTATGGCTGTTTCCGGAAAAAGCAAATAATCTGTTGTGCTATCCGTTTTCAATGCGGCAAGCTTCAGCATTTTTCGCAATTGTGTATCGAACGAAACATTGAACTTTTCATTGTATGGGTCGATATTGGGTTGCACCACTACCACTACCACTTTCACCTTTTCCTTTTCATTATCGCTTCGGAAATGAAGTATAGTGTATGATAGTATGAAGGGTAGGGCTAGTAAGGGAATAAGTACTCCTAGCGTTTTCGCTTTTTTAAAAGAAAGAGACTTAAAAATCTGCTTTTTGTCTTGATTATTTTTAAGGCCAATAAATCCTGCAACCATTAAATTGACAACAAGCACCCACAAACTTCCACCAAATACTCCCGTATATTCATACCATTGAATCCAATTGGGGTGATTGGCAAAACCATTTCCAATGGTAAGCCAAGGCCAAGATAAATCCCAACGGAGATGATAAAATTCAAAACTCATCCAGAAGCAAATAAATACAATACTTCTCCAACGTCTTCCTATTCGGTTGCTCACGGTATGAATAAGCAGAAAGAGAAATGTCATGAGTATTGTATTCGCAATAATTGCCATTACTCCTCCACCTAAAGACGCATTCTTGACCCACCAAGTAGTAATGATGTTCCAAATGATGAATGTAGTGAACGTACATCCGAGTAATAATAAATATTTGTGCCGAAAATGATTAGTGGAAATAATTTGCTCGATGGTTAATAAGGGAACAAAGCCAACAAATAGTAACGGAGTCCATCCGTAAGGAAACCATCCCATTGCCAATAATACACCACCTAATATTGAAAGTAAATAAAGCTGAACAATCTTCATATTCGCAAAGGTAGGATTTAGCCTTCTATTTATCGGAAGAAATAGTGGAAATCGCTATAATTTGTATCTTTCTTTCGAGTGCAGCCGCAGGGCTATAAATCGAATTTTTTGTGTCGAAATAATCATCGCTTACGTTAGCACAAGCTTTTAACTCACCAATATCTTCCTCTTTAAAGGTGATGCTACCTTCCTTGGGATTTGGATTGTTCACGTACTTTACAAAAAATCCACTCTCGTATTCCATAAAATAATTAACCAAAGATGAAACTCTTCGCTTTGCCAAATTAATGTTATAATCAGTTGATGCTAATGGGCTGCAATAACCCTTCATGGTGATGACTACCTTTTCATTGCCTATTAAAACCTTTTTTAATAATTCAGAAAACTTGTCTAAGTCCTGCATTCCTGCATCTACACTGTCATCAAAAAATGTTTCGATATCATTTAGAGCTCGTTCATAATTCTTGTCGTTGGCCCCTTTCGAATATTCCTTTTTGTATTGATCGCGCAATACGGAATAATCTTCAAATGTCTTCTTATAGTTTTTTGTGGTCGTTATCGCGGTGGTCCTTTTATCAGGTTCGTCATTGTGAAAATACAAAGTGAGTGGAACCAAAAGTTTCATTTGTGTAACAAATACCTTTGCACTATCTATCTTTTTAGGGGGTTCGTTAATCTGAGGAATTTTGAACGAATAAATATCATTACAACAACTTTCCTTTTCTTCGAAATAAGAACCTTTTCGATTCGAAGAAATAAAGGCCTGTGTTTTTTTTGAATTTATGGTAAAGTAGATATCATTGTAATTGCTATTAATTGGAGTGCCTAGGTTTTTTGCCTCGTTGAATTCATCATTTTTGTACTCAGATTTAAATATGTCGAACCCTCCAAGGCCTTTCCACCAAGTTGAACTAAAAAACAATTCCTGACAAGGTTTGCAGTAGTAGGGTGTAATTTCATCTTCCTCTGAGTTTACCTTTTTACCTGCATTGGTAGCCTTTCCATAGGTTCCATCTTTTTTCAACTTACAATACCAAATGTCCATTTTACCTGCTCCTCCAGGTCTGTTCGAAGAAAAAAACAGAACTTCTTTGTCGCCTAAAAAACCAACTGCTGGTTGTGTATTGGTGTATCCT
Organism: uncultured Bacteroidota bacterium; assembly: GCA_903911435.1. Lineage (GTDB taxonomy): Bacteria > Bacteroidota > Bacteroidia > 2-12-FULL-35-15 > 2-12-FULL-35-15 > 2-12-FULL-35-15. Next base: position 38,108 of record CAIWDF010000014.1, on the reverse strand, counting down.
TTCATATTAATTTCACCGGGAAGGCTTTTCAATTCTTGCCAACGACCATTTTCGTAAACGGAAGAAAATATCTCACACATAAAATCTTGGCTATTTTTCTGTTCACATCTACTAATGAAGACACGAGTAAAGTCATCATTGAAAGCTGTATTGGCATTATGAATTCCATTTTTATTAAATACAGAATCTAGTTCTTTTGCCTTTTTCCATCGAATGCTGTCCTGAACGGAAGTGTATATTTTATTGAAATTAACGTGGTGTTTTTTGTCTTTATCTTTGGTATCGCGAAGAGATGAAAAGTACAAAACACTATCTACTTCGATAGGTGCATATTCCGAAACTTTACTGTTCACCATCGAATCCAAATGAACCATGTTTATACTTTTATCAGGACTCGAAACAAGAAATTCAGCATAATCACAAGCACTTACTTCCCAATTTGCTTTTCGAACAAAATAATCGTCTTTCTTTTTCTTATTTCGTTTGGCATATTTATCAAACAACTTTTTTGCCTCTTTATATTTTCCTTGGTTCTTTTTGATAACAGCTAACCAAAAACTGCATTGAGGGTAAAGTCTTCCTGTGGCATCTTGCTTTATTACTTTGCTATACCAATGCTCTGCTATGGAGTAATCATAGTTTAGTCTGCTTGCCTCGGCATATTTATATTGAATAACTATATCGCTTGAATCTTGATTAATTGCCTTATTAAAATAGATAGCAGCACCAAAATAATCATTATCGCTCAAAGCCTTGTCACCGCTTTCAATCAAGTCCTTTGTTTTTTGACCGAAGACCATGTTGAAACAAAAGAGGGAAACACAAATAATTGTTATGCTTTTTCTGTTCATTCTAAATTTTGCAATGAGCAACAAAGATAATTTTTATTGGCTTAAGAGGCTTAATTTTCACGTTTCAGAAATTAGATGAATGTTAGTAATCGCCTTGACTATTAGAAACAAAAAATCCCACAAAGTGTGGGATTTAATTTTTTATTCGCTTTTGCTAAATCTTATCCGTTCAGCGCCTCTGCACCACCTACAATCTCTAATATCTCGTTTGTAATTGCTGCTTGACGTGCCTTGTTATACATTAACTTCAAGTCTTTTATCAAAGCCCCTGCATTATCAGTAGCCTTATGCATTGCAGTCATTCGAGCCCCATGTTCTGAAGCTAATGAATCGCGTAAGGCTTTAAATAATTGTGTCTTTAATGAAAGAGGAACAATTGTTTTCACAATTTCATCTTGATTAGGTTCGTAGATAAAATCCACGGAATGCTTTTTAGTTGAAGTAACTTCAGGCGGCATTACTGGTAAAAACTGTTCTACAGTGGTAATTTGAACGGCTGCGTTTTTGAACATATTATAGATTAACTCCACTTTATCAAATTTTTCTGCTGCAAACATTTCCATCACTTTTTCGGCCACTGGAGCAACATTCGCAAATGTAAGATGATCGAACAATTCATTTGGATTCTTGGTCATATCACCAGTGATGTTGGCATAATTTCCTTTTTTGAAGAAGTCACCACCTTTTTTTCCTATTGCAAGTATCGTAACATTTGTACCTTTGTACTCTTCACGTGCTAATCTGCCAGCTGCTTTAATCACGTTTGCATTAAAACCTCCGCACAAACCTCTATTGGAAGTAATAACAACGAGTAGTACATTTTTCACTTCGCGTTGTTGAGAATACTTTCCATCTGAAATACTTGCACTTAAATTCTCTAGAATCGATTTTAATTTGCCTGCGTACGGACGCATTGCAGTTACCGCATCTTGTGCTTTTCGCAACTTGGCTGCACTCACCATTTTCATGGCGCTTGTAATCTGTTGTGTACTACCTACAGATGTTATACGATTACGAACCTCTTTTAAATTTGCCATTTAATTTATGAAATTCTAAACTCTAATTTCTAAATCCTAATACGAAGCGTAATTAGAAGTTAAACATTAGAATTTAGTTTTTAATTATTTATAACCTTTTGCTAAATCCTTAGCTACTGTTTCTAAAACATTGGTGATTTCGTCAGTTAACTTACCCGCTTTTAAATCATTCAACACATTTTTATGTTTTGATTCAAGGAAAGCAAGATATTCTGCTTCAAATTCTCTTACTTTGTTTACAGGAACATCACGCAATAAACCTTTAGTTCCACAATAAAGAATAGCAGTTTGTTGCTCAACTCTTAATGGTGAAAACTGTCCTTGTTTAAGGATTTCAACATTACGAGAACCTTTATCAAGAACTGCTTTTGTTGCAGCATCCAAATCGGAACCAAATTTAGAGAAGGCTTCCAATTCACGATATTGTGCCTGATCTAGTTTCAACGTACCAGCCACTTTTTTCATTGATTTAATCTGAGCATTACCACCCACACGCGATACTGAAATACCTACGTTGATTGCAGGACGTACACCAGCATTAAATAAGTTCGACTCTAGGAATATCTGACCATCGGTAATAGAAATTACGTTTGTAGGGATATAAGCAGAAACGTCACCTGCTTGCGTTTCAATGATTGGCAAAGCAGTTAATGAACCACCACCTTTGACAATTCCTTTGATAGACTCAGGCAAATCGTTCATATTTTTTGCGATGTCATCATTGGAGTTGATTTTTGCAGCACGTTCAAGCAAACGACTGTGTAAGTAAAACACGTCACCTGGATAAGCTTCGCGTCCTGGAGGTCTACGCAATAATAAAGACACCTCACGGTAAGCAACTGCTTGTTTAGATAAATCATCATAAACAATTAATGCAGGACGGCCACTGTCACGGAAGAATTCACCAATTGCAGCACCTGCGAAAGGAGCATAGAATTGCATTGGAGCAGGGTCAGAGGCTGTTGCAGAAACAATAACTGTATAAGCCATTGCACCTTTTTCTTCCAACACACGTTGAATGTTAGCAACTGTAGAACCTTTTTGTCCGATAGCGACATATATACAGAATACAGGTTGACCTGCATCGAAAAATTCTTTTTGATTGATGATAGTATCAATAGCAACAGCTGTTTTACCTGTTTGACGGTCACCGATAATCAACTCACGTTGACCTCTTCCAATAGGAATCATTGCGTCAACGGCCTTTAAACCTGTTTGCAATGGTTCGTTTACTGGCTGACGGTAAATAACTCCTGGGGCTTTACGCTCCAAAGGCATTTCATAAAGTTTACCAGTTATTGGTCCTTTTCCGTCAATCGGAAGACCCATGGTATCAACCACACGACCCAACATTCCTTCACCAACCATTAGGGAAGCAATTTTTCCGGTACGTTTTACCACATCACCTTCTTTAATATCGTTAGAAGAACCAAGAGTTACCGCACCAACGTTATCCTCTTCAAGGTTCAAAACTATGCCTCTTAATCCGCTTTCAAATTCAATCAGCTCTCCTGATTGTACTTTAGAAAGACCATAAATACGGGCAATACCATCACCCACTTGCAACACAGTTCCTACTTCTTCCAGTTCCTGCTCCGATTTAAATCCGGATAATTGTTGTCTTAAAATTGCAGATACTTCTGCAGGTTTTACTTCAGCCATTTATATTTGTTGTTAGTTATTTGTTGTTAGTTGTTGGTAACGGCAATACTTAATAAATACGACCTATTACTTGTTGTTAAAATTCTTTTATAAACGGATTTTCATTAAAACTGCGTTTCAAGCTATTCAACTTGCGGGCGATACTTGCATCCACTTGCTTATCACCAACACGAATAATGAATCCTCCGATAATATCTTTATCAATTACTTCTTGTAAAACCACTTCACTACTTGTAACCCCTTTAACGATTTCCATCACTTTCTTACGAATGTTGTCATCAATTCCGTTTGCGGTAGTCACCACAGCGGTAAGAATTTTGTTCTTTTCTTTGTATTGTTCAATAAATTCATGTGCTATTTCAGCGAGATAAATTTCTCTTCTTTTCGCAGTAATCAAATGAACATATGCATCTGTCACTTTAGAAAGTTTGCCATTGAATATTTCCTTCAAGACAAGTTGTTTCTTATCCGTTTTAATGATAGGACTTTTTAAGAAAATAACAAATTCATGTGTGGAAGCGCATACCTCAGCAATGTATTTCATATCTGTGTATGCTTGTTCCAATGCTCCTTGCTCAATTGCAAGGTCGATGAATGATTTTGCGTATCGCGCAGCTACTCTTGTTCCTTCCATTGTATTTAGTTATATAGATGTGAGATAAGAGATTTGAGAAAGGGTTTCTCAAATCTCTTATCTCAATACTCACATCTAATTTAAGTTAACGTCTTTTAATAATGTATTTACCAATGCTTTTTGTTTCTCATCTGAAGCAAGTTCTGCTTTCAAAATCTTTTCAGCAATTTCTAAAGATAAAACACCTACTTGATTTTTCAAGTCTGTAATCGCTGCCATCTTTTCGTTTTGTATATTTTCACGAGCCGATTTTAACATACGCTCTCCTTCTTTTGCTGCAATGCCTTTTGCTTCAGCAATCATTTTTTCTCTTATATCGCGAGCATCTTTCAACATTTGATCGCGTTCGTGACGAGCTTCCGCCAATATTTTTTCGTTCCCAGCTTGTAATGCTTTCATTTCCTCTTTTGCACGTTCAGCTGAATCTAATGCATCTTGAATAGAGGATTCTCTATCACTAAGCATTTTAAGGATTGGCTTCCAAGCAAATTTACCAAGGATGTATAAAATAATCCCAAAAGAGATACACATCCAAAATATTAGACCAAAGGCGGGTTTTACTAATTCCATTTTACTATTAATTTAAAGTTTAAAAATTCAAAGTTGTAAAGTTTAAAAATCTGTACTGCAACCAACCGTTGCAGTACAGAAAATTTGCTGTTGATTACTTCAAGAAAATTACAAGAAGACCAATAACCATTGCGAAGAAAGCAGCACCTTCAACAAGAGCAGCCGTTAGAATCATGTTCGAACGGATGTCGTTGATAGCCTCTGGTTGACGTGCGATTGATTCCAATGCACTTCCACCAATACGACCAATACCAATTCCTGCTCCTACTGCAGCTAAACCTGCACCAAGACCTGCAATACCGTAACCGATACCTACATTGGCACCTGAAACTGCTGCATCTAATAAAACTGATGATAACATATTATTTATTTATTTGTTTTTCCTTCGATTTATTCGCTGTCGAAGAAATTCAGCGTTTTTATTAAATTCTAATGATGCGCTTCCTCGTGATGATGCTCTTCAATAGCAGCACCAAAATACATAGCCGCTAAAAGTGTGAACACATACGCTTGTAAGAATGCAACTAACAATTCCAACATTCCCATAAAGATGGTGAATGCTACTGAGAACACCGCAACTCCATAACCTAGTCCAGTATTCATTTCAGCAAAAATAAAGATTAGACAGAAAAAAGATAGTGCAATGATGTGACCAGCCAACATGTTTGCAAAAAGTCGTATCATCAATACCATTGGTTTCAAAAACATTCCAAAAATTTCGATTGGAGTAAGGATTACTAAAACACCAATAGGAACTCCTGGCATGGCGATGATGTGTCTCCAGTAATTCCAATTTGCACTAAATGTTGTAATCAAGAATACGATGATTGCTAAAGTCATACCTACAGCAATGTTTCCTGTAAGGTTGGCTCCTCCTGGAAGAAAAGGAACTAATCCCATTAAGTTATTAATCCAGATAAAAAAGAAAACGGTGAGTAAAAAAGGTAAATATTTTTTGTATTTTTTTTCGCCAATTGCCGATTTAGCAATATCGTCTCTTACGAATATTATCAATGGCTCCAATAACGATTGCATTCCTTTTGGTGCTTTTCCTGGATTGCGTTTGTAAGCTTTTGCTGCCGAGATAAACATCCAAAGCATCAGAATAATACTCACAAACATAGAAGCTACATTTTTGGTAATGGAAATGTCCCAAAGTTTTTCTGTAGCTGGTTCATCAGTAGTTCCATCAGCGCTTACTGCTACGATATCGTTTTTTATTAATTTATAACCGTTGTAAACCTCTCCCCCTTCTAGGCGAGTGGATGAGAATACTGACAAGCCTTTGTCGGATGAATAAAGAATGATAGGTAAAGGCATTGCAATGTGACCCGCAACATGCCATTCGTGAGAATCGATAATGTGATCGATGATAAGTTCACCGGCATTAAATTTTTCTGATTTATGTTCAGCAGAAGTGTTTTCTTTTTGCTCCGATGACGCTGCCGGTTCTTGTGCCGAAACCATAAAGGAAACAAACAGCGAAAGTATCAGTAAAAAATGCTTGTATATATTGATTTTATTAGTCATTTAAATGTATCAGTTATTCGTTTTTTTCAAATCGGGTGCAAATGTATAAAATTAAACGAAATACTGACATAAAATACAGCGGTTTTTTAATGAAATATTTCAAAAAATGTTAATTGAAATAAATACAAAGGACGAAGAGCAACAAAAAGAATATTTATTTTCCTTTTAGGTCTTTTTGAAGTGAAATGATTTCGAAAATGAGGTAAATAAAGTAGAATACTAAAAAGGCAAGTGCGAATGCCATGGCTCTGCTTCTATCCACAAGTATGTAAATAATGATGACCATTAAGTTTAGGAAAAGACGCAGTGCGGTAGTTCCCATATAGGTTCGGATGAAATTTTTTGGCGATTCGGTATTGGTTTTTATTAGTATTCGGTGAACAATGACCGTGGAGATGAAGAAATAAATAACAATAATTGGCATAGCAGGCGATGCTAGATTGGGTGGCATGAACTGATTCCAAGCTATGGCAAGAACTAATAGGAGGACAGAGAACAGAATGGTGCTTTTTATCATTAACGGATAAGGATATTACTTTTTAAGAAAATCTTTTATTACAAGATAAATGGAACCAAAAACTGCTGCCAACGAAAGCAAGAGGGTAAAAACTGGAAACTTTTTAATGTCAAGATACTCATCTAACTTAATACCACCATACATACCCACAAAGATAATGGCTCCCATTTGGAAACCCATTGCAGAATACTTAGCGTAATTATTAAGCGGTTTTTTCGGAAGCTTTTGGTTTTTCGGAGTGAGCACCTTTTATATCTTTAATGACACCTCCCATACTGCATGACCCTGAGAAACTAGCTCCTGGTTCTACTGCAATTTTATTGGTAATAATATCGCAAGTTAGTTTTGCTGATGCTTTGAGGGCCAACAATTCGGCAACACCTATTTTTCCTTTTATTACTCCCGAAATATCGGCATTCTGACAAATGATTTCTCCTTCGACCATGCCTGATGCACCTACTACCAATTTCCCTTTTACATTAATGGAACCTGTTAGTGAACCATCAATACGGATATCGCCATTGGTAATGATATCGCCTTCTATTTTGGTGCCTGCACCAATAATGTTAACCGATGAACTTTCGGATGAAGTACTTTTTTCTGTGGTAGAGTTGAACATTGCCATATTTTCTATGTTTTTTGGAAAGCGAAGTTAAACAATTTTATTATATTCGAACAATTATTGATAATTTTCTGTAAAAAATTCTTTGTACTCGTCTACATTCTTATCTCTGTAGAAAGTGGTGTAATTTTCGGCTGAAATGACGAAATACTGATACGTTCCACTTATCAAATCGCTGAAAGCAGTTGGTTTTGCTTTGAAGAAGTCGTAATAATTCATTGCCGACTGACGACCATCAAATGTTTTTACGGAAACCAATTGATGCTGAAGGTCGAGGAATATGCTATTGATGCTTAAATCTAAGGTACTGAACGATTCGGAGTTGGCGTTTGATAATTTTTGTTTGAAACGGTTGATATCCCCTTTGTTGTTGTCGACAATGATGACCCAATAGTATTCGCCTTCTTCGCGGAAGATGAACTTAGGTGCTGCGGCTGTGTCTTGAACAGGTGCCACCACCGATTTTTTGGAAGTGTCGGACGAAATTTGTTTGGCAGCTACTTTTGGAGCTTCGCGTTGGCGCTTGATAGCATCCAAGATGTCTTGTGCTTTATCTTTTAAAGGATCTTTCGGGTATTTAATCACAAATTGCCCCAAAGCCGATTCGAAACTATTGATGTCTTGTGTACGACCTATGCAAAGGGCTTTGATGAAAGCAAATTTGGGCATATAGGTGCTTTTTGCAAAATCTGATTCGGCCTTGTTGCAATTAACCAATGCTTCAGAATAATTGCCTGCTGTGTACATCGAATAGGTACCAATGTAAAACAACTCCACTTCACTTTTACTTGCCAGCAAATCTTTGGTATGTTTAGGGTCTTTTATAATCTGTGCATACTCCGTATTGCCATAATCGTTGAGGATAATGTTTTTATAATAATCCGCTTTTGGCTGATTGTCCATGGCCATATAGGTACGGTAAAGCTGATAATAACACGATAGCTTGTACTTGTTTTCGGGATAACGCTTGAGTAACTCTTCTAAGGTTTCTATCGATTTCTTGTTGTTCAGAATTTGCTCCTTATAAATGGTACCTGCGTTGTAATAGGCATCCGTTATTTTTATGTCCGACTGTGCAAAGGCTTCAGGAGTTAATGGCACTTTCTTTAGGTAATAATTCCTGTCTTTTTTGTTTTTCGAATCTTTGGTACTTGCAACAGCTCCTTTGGTATTGGTAGAGTCGGTGGCATCAGTATCGTCAGCGGTGGTTTGACTAAGCACCACATCCTTATTGGCCCGAAACCAATTGTCTTCCAACTTACGAGTTCCCCATTTTTTATTGAAATCGGCAACGCCCAAATTCACTGTATTCGGATTGTAGAAATACCAAGCTCCGTTGTTAGCACCTGCTGTGGTGGTAACGGCTGGCACTACACTAGCAGCATTGGCAGCAGCTTGTTTTTTGGCTTCTTCTTTTTCGCGTTCTTCTTGTTCCATTCGGTCCATCATTTGGTCGATGGACTTGTTGCGGTCTTTTTCGCTCAAGCGAGCTAATGTTTGTAAACTATCTTCAAGCTCTATCACTTTCAGATTCATCACAAGTGATGCTAGTGCTTTGCGTTTTTCGTCAATTAGAGTATAGTCGGGGTAATCTTTTGGCAATACCAACATGGTACTATCGTAACAAGCAGCCGCTCGTTTATAATCGGGCATATCGAAATAAATATCGCCTCGTTTGAGATACGACATTGCCTTTTGAGTGGTGTTGGTAGTGCTTGCTTTTATCGACTTGGTCAAATCGGCAAGTGCAAGTGGCACATCCTTTTGCTTATAATCGAGGTTGGCAAATGCATAATAAATCTGGTCGCGGTACTCAATGTTTTTATCGTCCTTGAGCAATTGAGTAAGGGTTTTACGTATTTCTTTGTCATCACCATTTTCGGCATCGAATAAGGCCGCTTGTTTTATTTTGGCAGCAAACTCCATATCGTAATTGGGGTGCAAAGGAGGCACCATACCGTAGTACATGGAAGCATTTTTGTTGTTGCCAAGCTTTTCGTAAAGCTGAGCAAGAATAAAGGTATAACGTGCTCTTTCGGTTTTCTTTTTGGTGAGGGTAATGGCCTTTGTTATATCGCGAATGGCATCGGCATAATCGCCTTCTTTCATATACAAATCGGTGGTGACTAAGGCATAATGCTGCTGAAACTCGATGGTTTTTGGGAAATCTTTGGCATTGCGTATATCGTCAATAATGGATTCGGACAAGGAATAACTTCCTATTTCGTTGTCGGTGCGCATTTCCCAAAGCTTGGCTCGGTAAATGGCTTTTGGGTCTTTAAGATAGATTTTATCGACATACTGAAACACCTCGAGTGCCGAAAACAAATCGCGTTTGTAGAAATGCGACTGTCCGATGAGCATGTAATTTTCGTCAATCCATTTGCAAGCTCCCGGTATTTCCTTTTTCTTTTTGTCGGTGATGCAATGGCGCTGAATAACGGTTGACGACTTTTTAATGCTCTTGTCGAAGTCGGCATAATAGGTTTTCGAGTCTTTGTTGTCGGTGTAAACAAATAAGGGAAGTATCTTGGTATAATCGTCTTTTTTGGCTTTTTCGAGTTTCTTGAGGGTTTCTTTCATGTTCTCGCGCGAGTAATAATACCCATTGTAGCGCGCATTCATATTGTGCCAACCGCGATAATACCAATTGTTTTTGGTGGTTTTGCAACCATCGAGCAATAGCACAAAAAAAGCTGCAAGCAACCAACCACTCGCATATTGCGCTAGTTTCCATCGGTTACCACTTTTTGTGTACTTAAAATTATACATTAATTATTGCTTTCTAATTATCAATTAATACCTCCCCTAAACGGCAGGAAGGCAAAAATATTGTTTTATTTCGAAAGAAAAGGTTTTATTTTTGATTTTTCATGTTTTCCAGAGCACTATAAAGTAAGAAAGAGGAAGGTTGCTGGGCGACAATGGATGATTAGGTTTCTATTACCACAAAAACACAAATAAGAAATTCTAAAATCTAAGTACTAAATTCTAAAATCGGGGAATCTAAAATTGAAAAAAAGCCCGAATGAGTAAAAATGCCTAATTAGGCAGATGCGGAAAAACGTTACTTTGGGCACTTGTCTAATTAGGCAACAGGGGAAAAACGATACTTTTGGCAGTTGTCTAATTAGGCAACAGGGGAAAAACGTTACTTTGGGCACTTGCCTAATTAGGCATTTGCAAAAAACCGCCATTTTGGCAGAAAATCTAGATCACATATTGACGAAAGGGATATTTTTTCACCCTCACCTAAAATGATACCTAAATATATAGTATATTTGAATAATGAAAATTAGGGTGAATTTTGAGGGTCGTTCATTTTAAGCTACAAATTGCCACTGTAGATTTCGATAATCTCATTTTCAATTACAAAAATTGCCTACTGCACAAATTGAACCTTTGTTCCTTTATGTCTTCGCGGTGAAAAACAATCTACATTTCACTAACCATTGCTTCGCTAACAACTAAAAAACAAATAACTATCTTTGTCGCCCTTATGACGGAAGAAAAAAACAAACGCAAACTCATCGAACGCCTCCGCAACCGTTATCGCTTGACGATAATGAATGACGACACGTTCGAAGAAAAATTTACGTTGCGCCTCACACCACTTGGCGTAGTTATTCTTATTGGCTCCGTCACCATTGTGTTCACCATCTTAGTTATTTCCATGCTTGCATTCACTTCGCTTCGCGAGTACATACCTGGTTATGCCGATGTGGGAGTGCGAAGAGAGATGATAAAACTAGCTTTAAAATCCGACTCGCTCGAACAAACCATTTCCGAACAAAACCTTTACATGCAAAACATAAGTTCGGTGCTCAAAGGCGAATCCAAAAACGATAGTGCACAAACTCGTCCTGAGAAAGGCACCAAACCGGTGAATGCTAAGATGTCGCCATCATCTAAAGAAGTAGCCTTACGCAAAAACATCGAGTCGCAAGACCAATATAGTTTGGCCTACGCCACCGAAACCAATAAAACAGGAATAAGCAATTTCTTTTTCTTCACCCCTGTGAAAGGAAGAATTACCGCCTCTTACAGCTACAAAGAACAACATTTTGGTGTCGACATTGTGGCTGCCGATAACGAACCTATTAAATCTACATTGGATGGAACAGTAGTATTAGCTACGTTTTCGTCAGAAACAGGATATACCATCACCGTGCAACATTCGAACAATTTAATATCGGTGTACAAACACAATTCGGTATTATTAAAAAAACTTGGCGATTATGTGAAAGCAGGCGAACCGATTGCCATCATTGGCAATTCGGGCGAACAAACCACTGGCCCTCATTTGCATTTCGAACTTTGGTACAATGGCAATGCCATCAATCCGCAGGAATATATGGTGTTTTAAAAGTTAGTTAGAAAATTTATAATAGAACATTGAGAGAAAAAAAAAACATAGCCATACTTGGTAGCACTGGTTCTATTGGCACACAGGCGTTGGATGTAATACGTGCCAATGCCGATAGCTTTGCTGTGGAAGTACTCACAGGCCATAGCAATGCCGATTTGTTGATACAACAAGCCATCGAATTTAACCCCAACACGTTGGTGATAGCGGATGAAGAGAAATACAAGTATGTGAAAGAAGCCTTGCTTCCTCACGATATAAAGGTGTTTGCAGGTAAAAAAGCAATAGCCGAAGTAGTATCCATGGATAGCATCGATTTGGTATTGACTGCCATTGTTGGTTATGCTGGCCTCGAATCGACTTTGGCTGCCATCAAAGCTGGAAAACAAATAGCACTTGCTAACAAAGAAACCTTAGTTGTAGCAGGCGAGCTAGTAACTGCACTTGCCAAAGAAAAAGCAGTGAACCTTTATCCTGTCGACTCGGAACATTCGGCCATTTTTCAATGCCTTGCTGGTGAGTTTCACAACCCTATTGAAAAGATTTACCTCACTGCATCTGGTGGACCCTTCAGAGGAAAAGACAAAACTTTTTTGGCAACTGTAAAAAAAGAACAAGCCCTCAAACATCCTAATTGGGACATGGGAGCAAAGATCACTATCGATTCGGCAAGCCTTATGAACAAAGGACTAGAAGTAATAGAAGCGAAATGGTTATTTGGATTGAAAGCAGAACAGATTGATGTCATTGTACATCCACAAAGCATTGTTCACTCCATTGTTCAGTTTACTGATGGAAGCATGAAAGCACAAATGGGTTTGCCGGATATGAAGCTTCCCATACAATATGCCATGGGTTATCCAAACCGCATGAAATCAGACTTTCCACGTTTTAGTTTTTTTAACTATCCTCAACTCACATTTGAACAAGCCGATACAAAAACATTTCGTAATCTTGCACTTGCTTTTGAAGCTATGAATAAAGGTGGTAACTCTCCATGTGTGCTCAATGCAGCCAACGAAATAGCTGTTGCGGCTTTCCTGAAAGATAAAATTGGATTTTTAGAGATGAGTGATGTGGTTGAAAATTGTTTACAAACCATTGCTTTTATCGCCAAACCAAGCTACGATGATTATGTAGCCACCGATAACGAAACAAGAAGAATTGCCACAACGCTCGTAGCAAACGGAATGAAGCACTAGTAAAAAGCAAACAAAAGCAAAACAATTGACAATTGAACTAATAAATTAAGTGAACCAACTATACTAATGGGAGTACTAACACAAGCAGCACAATTAATATTAAGTCTTTCTATCCTAGTAGTAATGCACGAACTAGGACATTTTATTCCTTCGAAACTATTCAAAACAAGAGTGGAAAAATTCTACCTTTTCTTCGATCCTTGGTTTTCATTATTCAAATTCAAAAAAGGTGATACCGAATATGGTTTAGGTTGGCTGCCACTTGGAGGATATGTAAAAATATCAGGAATGATTGACGAATCGCTTGACAAAGAGCAAATGAAACTACCACCGCAAGATTGGGAGTTTCGTTCGAAACCAGCATGGCAGCGTTTAATCATTATGCTAGGTGGTGTTACAGTAAACGTATTGCTTGCAATGGCTATTTTCTCGATGGTATTGTGTGTTTGGGGTGAAGAATATTTACCAGCTAAAAACGCAACCTACGGTGTAGCATGCGATTCGCTCGCCTATCAAATGGGCCTAAAAGATGGAGATAAAATACTTTCGGTTGATAATAAACCTATCGAAAGTATTGATAGAGTTTTTGGAGATGTGTTAATTAACAAAGCAAAAAGCATACAAGTAGAACGCGATGGACAGAAAGTAGAAATCTCAGTCACTGATGATGATTTAAGTGAAATGATTCGTGGAAAATTTCATTTAGTTCAAGCTCGATATCCATTAGATGTTATTGCTGTTAGCCCTTCGAATCCTGCTGCCGAAGCAGGAATACAAGTGGGTGATCGAGTTGTTTCTGTTGCCAACACACCTACACCGTATAGGCAAGATGTTACCAAAGTCTTGCAAAATAATAGAAACCTAATGGTTGATATTGGTGTATTGCGCGGGAAAGATACATTGATGAAAAAGTTAACTGTATCTGACGCAGGTACAATTGGAGTTGGTATCAACACTGATGTCAGGAAGTATTTTCAAACTCAAGTGATTCACTATTCATTTCTTGAATCTATACCTGCAGGTATATCCAAAACTCAAGAAACAACAATTAGTTATTTGAAACAAATAAAAGTAATGTTCACGGTGAAGGGTGCGGCTAAGGAAGCAGGAGGTTTTCTTTCTATAGGCAAAGCATACAATACATCTTGGGACTGGCAAAGCTTCTGGGCATTCACTGCATTCTTAAGCATAATGCTTGCCGTAGTGAACTTGCTTCCTATTCCAGCCTTGGATGGGGGACATGTGGTATTTCTTATCTATGAAATTATTACTCGAAGAAAACCGCATGAAAAAGTCATGGAATACGCTCAGTATGCAGGTATGATTATTCTATTGGCATTAATTTTGTTTACTAACGGGAATGATATTATAAGATTGTTCAGCAAATAAAAGTGAATGGGCAAACTCAACCGATTTCTATTTCTGTTATTGTTCATACTTCCTCATTTTTCGGAGGCTCAAGAAGGAACTAGAAATACCAAAACTGGTGAACTAAGCGGCAAAATTCTGCTCATTCCTTTCGAACCTAAACTTTACATGAGCGAGATTGACATGAAAATCAATCAGCAAACAAAGTGGAATTTCGAACAAATACGCGAAAACTTTCGTCATCAACTCGACAATCAATTAAAATCAAAGCTACAAAACATTTCATCAGTAGTTTCCTTTTATACTGACTCTTCAAAAACATGGAAAGACCTTATGTATATATATAAGTCGACTAGCTTAGGATTTGAGTTAGTCGAAAAATCAACTAAACTAGCTTCCGCCAATCAAAAACAATCGGGGATAATAAATGGTCAACTTCAAGTAGAAGCAAACAATGATAAAAAATTTATGACCGCACGTATTGATGATAAAGAAATGCTGACCTATTTCAACAACAAATACAAGACAGAATATTTTGTTTTTATCAATGAACTAGACCTAAAATCCGTTCCTGAATCATACAACCTTAGCACCGATAGTTATTTAAGGGAAGCTTCTGTGCACTATACTATTATTGATAAAGCAGGTAAAACTATATCTTCGGGATTGATTCCTGCTTCCTTTTCTTCAAAAGAAAACAATCCAAAGAAAATAAGTAACACCTGTTTTGTTCCTATAGCAAGTACTATTGCCACACGGCTTTCGGATATCATCAATCCAAAACCCGAAACACCTCCAAAAAAATAATTTATTTACTTTTCAATTCGCCAATCGATTGGCTGAATCAAATTATGTTCGAGAAGTTTATTGGTCTTCGAAAAATGTTTACATCCAAAAAACTTTCCTCCCGCTAATGGAGAAGGATGTGCTGCCTTCAAAACAAAGTGTTTATCCTTATTAATTAATATTTCTTTAGTTTCGGCATATTTACCCCATAGCAAAAACACAATGCCCTTTTTTTCATCCGATACTTTTCTGATTACTGCATCTGTAAACTGTTCCCAGCCTTTCTTTTGATGTGACCCAGGATGGTTTGCTCTCACGGTTAAGCTTGCATTTAACAATAATATACCTTGGTTTGCCCAAGGTTCAAGATTACCACTCAAAGGAATTGGAATGCCAAGGTCTGTCTGAATTTCTTTAAAAATATTAACCAATGATGGTGGCTTTTTAACTTCATCGTTCACCGAAAAACTTAAACCATTGGCCTGTCCTGGGCCATGATATGGGTCTTGCCCAATTATTACTGCCTTTAATTTATCGAAAGGAGTTTGGTCGAATGCTGCAAATATCTTATTGCCTGCGGGATAAACCGTAAATTGTTTCTTTTCTTCTACTAAAAACTCTTTCAACTTTGCAAAGTATGGAGCCGAAAACTCTTCCTTTAGAACAGCCTTCCAACTTGGGTCTATACTAATATTCGATGCATTCATAAATAATAATTAACATTTAATCCGACTAAAGTACTATCAATTATTCTTGTTTTGCTTGTTGTTTATAAAAAAATAATTTGTACTTTTGCCTATGTTAACAATTATCTTAATTTTGCACCTTAATTAAATGAGAAAGAATTTTATCCCGATAAAGATGAAAAAGTTTTTAGTAATCGCAATGTCTGTTGTTTTCATAAGTGTTTCAATGACATCGTGCAGAAGTCACGAGCGTTGTGCAGCGTATGGAAAAATAAATAAAATAGACTCTGGTAAAGCTTTTACGGATAAAACCCAAAAGGCAATATAGCCTATTTTCATTTTTTCTTTTTACTCTCCACTAACATAATATTTCCCTTCTAATAAGATATTACGACTTGCTTTAAAGTTTTCATTGTATCTTTGCGTTTCTGATTTTTTTTCAGAAATTAGAATTGAATATCACCATGCCTAATAAAATTGTCTTTTGTTCAATTTTTCTATCCATTCTTAGTTTTGCTGCTTTGGCACAAAAGGGAGAGGATAACGAAACTCGTTTGCAAAAGGGAGAAGACCTAAATGTAATTTACCGCAATGAAGCGAGCTTTGGAGTATTTGCTCATAGCGAAGGAGGATTAGGCATCTCTTATCGCAGGGGCCGACAAGTTACTGTAGAGCATAAAAGAATGTTTGAAATAGAAACACAGAATTTCAAACATCCAAAAGAAGTAAAAAGCGTGAGCTCTTTGGGACAAGGAGCGAAGGGGTATGTGTATGGCAAACTGAATTCCTTTTTAATATTTCGTCCAGGGCTTGGTTATCAAAATAGGCTTTATCAAAAAACAGATAAAAAAAGTGTTGAAATAAGATATGCTTACTTTCTAGGTGCCACTATTAATCTTGCTAAACCTGTTTATTTAGAAATACGAAACAGTCAGAACGATCAAACATCCACCATTGAACGGTATGACCCTGCATTACACAATCAAACCAATATTTATGGTAAAGCCCCTTTCCTTAGTGGCATTGAAAACACAACAATTTACCCTGGAGGATACGCTCGATTTGCCTTAAGTGCGGAATATTCGAATCGCTACAATGGTGTAAAAGCAATTGAAACAGGGGCTTTGGTGGATATATATCCACAGGTTATCCCAATGATGGCTTATAATGAAAATCAACAAGTGTTTGTTGAGTTGTACTTAAAAATAATGTTCGGAAAAAAATGGTTCTAACATAAACCACTTTTGAACCAACCGAATGATATAACTAATCCAAATTAATGTCTGACACAACAACCACTACTAATACAGAAACTAAATTACTTCGCAAACCAGAATGGTTGCGTGTAAAATTACCAACAGGCAAAGAATACGCTCAAGTAAGAGAAATTGTTTCAAAACATAAGTTGCACACAATTTGCGAAAGTGGTAATTGCCCCAATATGGGCGAATGTTGGGGCGAAGGCACTGCAACATTCATGATACTTGGAAATATCTGTACCCGTTCGTGTGGTTTTTGTAACGTTGCCACAGGTCGCCCGTTGGCTGTTGATTTACAAGAACCAAAGCGAATCGCAGAATCGGTTCGTCTAATGAATGTAAAACATTGCGTTATCACGTCAGTGGATAGAGACGATTTAAAAGACGGTGGTTCGATTATTTGGGCAGAAACGATTAATGCAATTCGTGCTGCTAGTCCACAAACCAAATTCGAGACATTGATACCCGACTTTCAAGGCATTTGGGAAAACTTGCAACGCATCATCGATGTGAAGCCAGACATTGTTTCTCATAACCTTGAAACCGTGAGAAGACTTACCAAACAAGTTCGGATTCAAGCAAAATACGAGAGAAGCCTAGAGCTAATAAAACGTTTGCATGATGCCGGAATGAAAACCAAATCAGGTATAATGCTTGGGTTGGGAGAAACAGAAAAAGAAGTTTATGAAACCATGGACGATTTGCGAAAAGCAGGTTGTGATGTTTTAACGATTGGCCAATATTTGCAGCCCACACCCAAACACCTCCCAGTGGTTGCTTTTATTCGTCCTGAAACATTCGCAAATTACAAACTGAAAGGAATGGAAATGGGATTTCGTTTTGTTGAGAGTGGCCCATTGGTTCGTTCCTCTTATCACGCAGAGAAGCATGTTTTTTAATATCATTTTTTTCAACTAACCAATTCGGTTGTTAAACTATTAACCAATTTATCCAATTCAAATAGTTATGTGTAATTGGAAATGATTAAAAACCCACGATAATTTATTATTTCAATATTTTTTCAATTGATAACATACATCCATTATATATGTATATTTGGACATTAAAAGTTATTTAAGAAATCGAAAAACATCAGAATGGAAAAACAATTGACATTAGACGAAATCCGCAATTTTAAAGGAAATTATCCGAAACAGTTATGGTTTCTTTTCCTAGTCGAAATGTGGGAGCGCTTTTGTTTCTATGGTATGCGAGGCGTGCTAACAATATTTATGGCTGACAAACTTCTTGGTCTTTCACTATCAGATAAAGATGCCAATTTGAAATACGGAGCCATCCAGGCATTTGTTTATGCATTCACTTTTATTGGTGGTATTTTTGCAGACAAAGTTCTTGGATTCAAAAAATCACTCATGTTTGGAGCAGTTGTAATGATTACCGGAAATTTAATAATAGTAGCTTCTCCACAGAATTTCTTTTACTTAGGAATCACACTTTCGATTATAGGAACTGGGTTTTTTAAACCAAACATTTCATCAATGGTTGGTGAACTTTATCATGAAGGAGATGCTAGAAGAGATGCGGGATTCGGATTATTTTATTCAGGTATAAATATTGGAGCCTTGCTCGGAGGCGCTGTTTGTGTTTATTTAGGAGAGAGTAAAGATTTCGGATGGAGTTATGCATTTCTTTCCGCTGCTATTGTTATGACTATTGGCTTAATCACTTTTCTACTTACTAAAAAATCACTGGGCCCTATTGGAGATTCACCTCTTTTACATCTGAGTACAGGTAAACGAACAACCAAGGAAATAATGGTCTATGCAGGTTCTATCATAAGCATTCCTCTTATTTTTATTATGATAAAAAACACAGATTACACCGACTATTTTATGTACACCATTGGCCCTCTAGCTTTTGTCTATTTTATTTTCGAAACATTTAAAGAGAAGGAAGCTAGGGTTCGAAAAAAATTAATTGCTGCATTTATTTTTATTTTATTCTCCATCATCTTTTGGGCTTTCTTCGAACAAAGTGGAGGCTCTTTGGCCCTTTTCGCAAAAAACAATCTACATCATAATCTATTGTTTTTTAATGCAAGTCCGAACATTGTCAACAACACTTCAAATTCCTTATTTGTAATCATTTTTAGTCCTATACTAGGTTTAGTGTGGCTTGCCATGGCAAAACGAAAAATCGAACCCAATACCGTTATTAAATTCGGTGTCGGATTTTTGTTTTTAGCATTAGCTTTTTTTACTTTTTATTACACGCGCTTTTTTGCAGATGCAGAAGGTCTGACTTCTTTGAACATTTTTACACTCGCCTATTTTGTTATAACTTTCGGAGAGCTATCCTTATCGCCAATTGGGTTGTCTATCATGACCAAGTTATCACCAAAAAGATTATCAGGAATGATGATGGGAATGTGGTTTTTGGCTAGTGCTTATGGCCAATACGCTGCTGGTTTATTAGGAGCGGATATGTCGAGTTCTGACACAAATGCTAGTTTACTTGTGAAATTGCAGGGTTATACTGATGGGTACAAACAACTAGCTATTTATGCTTTAATAGCAGGAATTGCCATGATTGTCATTTCACCGCTTATTCGCAAATTGATGCAAGAAGTAAAATAAATTCGCCTTGTCAACAACAGTTTCTATTTCTGAATTCTTAAAACTAGCCGAAAATCATCCAGTTCTTGATGTACGTACCCCTGCAGAGTTCGAGCAAGGTCACATGGTTGGAGCAATCAATTTGCCATTATTCACTAATGAAGAACGAAAAATAATTGGAACACTTTACAAACAACGAGGCAAACAAGTTGCCATTCTTGAAGCTCTGGCCATAGTTGGGCCAAAGTTACAAAGCTATGTGAAGCAGGCTATTTCATTATCTACAACTGGAACATTTTTAGTGCATTGTTGGCGAGGAGGTATGCGTAGTTCAAGCATGGCATGGTTTTTAGAGACCTATGGATTCAAATGTATTACTTTAAAAGGAGGATATAAGTCTTACAGAAGACTTGTACTAGAAGGTTTCGAAGAAAGGAAAAATCTAGTTATCTTAGGAGGGAAAACAGGAACAGGAAAAACTTTGGTACTCCAACAACTTGAAAGACTCGGGGAACAAATACTAGATCTTGAAAAGCTAGCTCATCACAAAGGTTCTTCATTTGGCTCATTGGGAGAACTTCCTCAAAATTCACAAGAACAGTTTGAAAATGAATTGTGGCATTCCCTTTCAAAAATTGATTCAACAAGGAGATGTTGGGTTGAAAACGAAAGTAGAAAAATTGGAAGAAACATATTACCAATCGGTCTTTGGCTCCAAATGCAAAATGCGTTTGTTGTGACTATCCATTTACCTAAAGAAGAGCGATTGAAATATTTGGTGGATGAATATGGAAATTTTGACAAAGAACATTTAATAGCTGCTACAAGTCGTATCGGAAAAAAACTAGGTGGTGTACAATCTAAAAATGCAATTGAAGCTATTCGCGCAGGAAATTTAATTCTAGCATTCGAAATCTGTCTATTCTATTACGACAAGACCTACAACTTCGGTCAGGAACAAAGGGAAAATAGTAAGATTATCGATATTGAATTTAAAGAATTGAACCCAAATAAAATGGCACAACATCTAATCATTAAAACCTCTTAAATGATGAATATCGAAAAAATAAAACTAACCCAATTTTCGCACGGTGCAGGATGTGGGTGTAAAATAGCTCCTCACGTATTAGAAGAAATACTTAAAACTAATATAATAGCACCGACTAATTCCAATCTTATTGTAGGAAATTCAACCAAAGACGATGCAGCTGTATTTGATATTGGCGATGGAAAAGGCATCATAAGCACGACTGATTTTTTTATGCCCATTGTTGATGATGCCTTTGACTTTGGAAAAATTGCTGCCGCAAATTCGATTAGTGACATTTATGCCATGGGAGGAAAACCATTAATGGCAATCGCGATTCTCGGATGGCCAATAAAAAAGCTGAGTGTTGAAGTCGCCCAAAAAGTAATAGAAGGCGGCAGAGCGATATGTGCTGAAGCGGGTATTCCCCTAGCAGGAGGTCATAGCATCGATAGTCCTGAACCTATTTTTGGACTTGCTGTAACCGGCATTGTAGATTTGAAAAACCTAAAACAAAACAATACAGCAAAAGCTGGAGATCTATTGTACCTAACTAAAAAAATTGGAGTTGGAATACTCACTACGGCCGAAAAAAGGGGAATGTTAAAAGAAGAACATATCGGTATCGCTGCAAAACAAATGATGCAATTAAATCACTTTGGAATGCATGTCTCGCATCTCATATCTTTAAATGCCATGACAGATGTTACAGGCTTTGGGCTGTTAGGGCATCTTATAGAAATGGCAGAAGGAAGCGACTTGACAGCTGAGTTGAATTATAGTAAAGTACCACAATTTCCTAATTTAGATTTTTACACATCTCAAGTTTGTGTTCCTGACGGTACTTTCCGTAATTGGAGTGGTTATGACCCTAAGGTGAAGGGTATTACAGGTGAATCATTATTAATACTGTCAGACCCTCAAACCAATGGAGGCCTACTTATGAGTGTAAATCCAGAAGCTAAAGAAACATTCGAAAAACTGATGATTGAAGCTGGACTAGGTGAATTTGCAAGCCCCATCGGAAGAATGAAACTAAAAACTGACAAACAAGTAGAAATTATTTGACACTTTCTGAGATTACCTGTTACTTAATAATACAAAATTATAGGATGTAATTGGTGACGATTTAGGCTAAAATCCAAGGCTAGCACACGCTACCTCAGCCGCTAATTGCTCTGCTCTTTTTTTTGAGAAGTGTTGAGCGGTACCAATAACTTTTTCGTTCATTATTAAGTTGATGGTAAAAAGTTTATCCGGTGAAGAATTTCCATCAATAACCGTTTCAAAACGAAATTCTTTCCGTTCCTTTTGAGACCATTCTATAAATTTACTTTTGAAATCAACTTCCTTTGTCACCAACTCTTCCATATCAATATGAACATTGATTATACGAGTGAGTAGAAATTTTTGTGCAAATTCAAATCCTTTATCAAGATATATAGCTCCTATTAACGCTTCGTACGCATCACCATTAATAGAACTTGGTATTCCTTTTCTTTCGTTATTCGCTTCAATAAAATTGCTTAGTCCAAGCTTCTGTGCGATATTATTGTGCTGATTCCGGCTCACCATTTTGGAACGCATCTTAGTTAAAAATCCTTCATCCTTAAAAGGAAACTTTTTAAACAGATAATCAGCAACCACTGTCCCAATAACAGAGTCGCCTAAGAACTCCAAACGTTCGTTACTGTCTTTTACTCCATCCTTTATAAGTGTGGCTGCCGAACTATGACGAAAAGCTGATTTGTAAAGGGCAATATTTGAAGGATAAAATCCCAAAATATTTCGAAGGGACTGATTTAATTTTCTGTCTGGGGTAAAAAGTACTCGTAAAGAATGTGAAAATATTGGCAAAGAGAAGTATTATGCGATGTATTTTTTCACAATTACCGAGGCATTGTGACCTCCAAAACCAAAAGTATTGCTTAAGGCGGCACGTACTACTCGTTTTTGAGCAATTCCAAAGGTGAAATTCAAACGATTGTCCAAAGCTGGATCATCAGTAAAATGGTTAATAGTAGGAGGAATTATATCGTTCTTAACTGCTAGAATTGCTGCCATCGCTTCAATTGCACCAGCAGCACCCAATAAATGACCCGTCATAGATTTGGTAGAACTGATATTCAATTTATAGGCACTTTCGCCAAATACTGCAACAATTGCTTTTGTTTCGGCAATGTCACCTAGAGGTGTAGATGTTCCATGAACATTAACATAATCAATGTCCTCAGGACTCATTTCTGCATCTTGTAAAGCAATTCTCATTACATTTCGAGCACCTAATCCTTCTGGATGAGGAGCAGTGATGTGATTGGCATCAGCTGTCATACCACCACCAACTACTTCGGCATAAATTTTTGCACCACGTTTTAATGCGTGTTCCAACTCCTCCAAGATCAAGGCTCCGGCACCTTCACCCAACACAAAACCATCTCTATCCAAATCGAATGGACGAGAAGCTGTAGCAGGAGAATCGTTACGAGTAGAGAGAGCATGCATGGCATTGAACCCACCAACACCTGCTGCATAGATTGCAGCTTCCGAACCACCTGCAACAATGATATCAGCTTTCCCTAATTTTATATAGGTTGCCGCATCTATCAATGCATTAGTAGAAGAAGCACAAGCTGATACCGTAGTAAAGTTAGGACCACGCATTCCGAAACGGATGGAAATGTGGCCAGAACAAATATCGGCAATCATTTTGGGGATAAAGAAAGGATTGAAACGTGGAGTACCATCTCCTCTATCATAATTTATACACTCGTCTTGGAAAGTTTGTAAACCACCAATACCCGAGCCCCAAATAACTCCTGCTCTATCTGGATCGAAAGCATTCACTCCATCCAAACCTGCATCTTTTACAGCTTGTATGGAGGCACATAATCCGAATTGTGAGTACGGATCAAGTTTTCGTGCTTCTTTACGATCTAAATAATCTTCAGGGTTAAAGCCTTTTACTTCACAGGCAAATTGTGTTTTGAACTTTGAAGCGTCAAAACGAGTAATAGGCGCAGCTCCGCTAACTCCATTGATAAGATTGTTCCAATAATCTGTAACATTATTACCAAGTGGTGTAATCGCACCTAGACCTGTAACTACTACTCGCCTTAACTTCATTAAATAAATCTTTTGGAATTATTTTGCGTTTGCTTCAATGTAAGTAATTGCTTCACCTACAGTACCAATTTTTTCAGCTTGGTCGTCTGGAATAGCAATGTTAAATTCTTTTTCAAACTCCATTATCAACTCTACAGTGTCTAATGAGTCTGCACCTAAATCATTTGTAAAGCTCGCTGTTAGCGTTACTTCTTTCTCGTCTACGCCTAGTTTATCAACGATGATAGCTTTTACTTTTGTTGCAATGTCTGACATTTTTAAAATGTTTTTTAGTTAATTCGGGTGCAAAGATAGAGTTATGTGTAGAATAACAAAAAAAAATCTGAGTTTATTAACATTTTTCCTCCCCTTATTTTCTGTTTTCTTTTACAAATCAAGGATTTAAACTTATTTTTTAGGTTGTCTTCTCGAAATACTATGGATGAGATATGGTATTAAAAGCTAATTTTGTGCCATGAAAACAAACAAGATTGCCATTTTTGCCTCTGGAGAAGGCACTAATGCTCAAAACATCATTAATTATTTCAAAGGTTCAAACAACATTGAGGTTGCATTGGTGATATCAAACAAAACTACTGCTAATGTTCTGAATCGAGCTAAACTGGCTAATATTCCTACCTTAGTCATTACAAAAACTGATTTTTTTGAATCCATGAACACTTTGAATCAATTAAAATCCTTTGGCATCAATTGGATTGTATTAGCTGGATTTCTTTGGAAAGTTCCACAAAATTTTATTCAAGAGTATCCATCAAAGATTATTAATATACACCCTGCGCTTCTTCCTAAATATGGTGGCAAAGGAATGTATGGAATGCGTGTTCACGAGGCTGTAATCGCGGCTAAAGAAATTCAAAGTGGTATTTCTATTCATTATGTAAACGAACATTATGACGAAGGTGCAATCCTCTCACAACATCGATGTGATGTAGCTAAAAACGAAACACCTTATACCTTGGCCGCTAAAATTCATGAACTAGAATATGCATTTTTTCCGAAGGACATAGAACATATTATTATTGGATATCAGAAGTAAGCATTTAAGTGATTCAACCTTCCCTAACTTTATTAAACCATGGAATATAAAGAAATTCTTACCATTACAATGATATTGTTTGCGGTCATTGATGTTGTTGGATCTTTGCCTGTGATACTTGACTTGCAAACAAAACATGGTGATATACAAGCGGTGAAAGCAACGCTTGTGTCTGGGGTAATAATGATTGCTTTTATGTTTCTTGGCGAACAAATTCTCAATGTAATTGGAATTGATGTAAGCTCATTTGCAATCGCTGGATCTTTTATCATTTTTTTTCTGGCGTTAGAAATGATTCTTGGAGTAAAATTTTACAAAGACGATTCGGCAACAACAGCCTCTATCGTACCCATCGCTTTCCCACTAATAGCTGGTACAGGAACACTCACCACTTTGCTTTCTATTCGAGCCGAATATAAAACCCAAAACATCATCATCGCGATTCTCATTAATCTTGTCTTTGTATACCTTGTCTTGCGAAACACTTATCGCCTCGAAAAAATACTAGGTGTGGGAGGTATTAATATTTTAAGAAAAGTATTTGGAGTGATCCTCTTAGCAATAGCCGTAAAATTATTCAGAACACATGCTGGGGTTTAGATGCAAACTAATAGTTAAATAACAAAATAGAATGGTTTCAATATTTACAGATGGTTCATCGAGAGGAAACCCAGGGCCTGGAGGTTATGGTGTAGTGATGTTGGCAGGAGAGCTACGAAAAGAAATCTCGGAAGGATTTCGATTAACCACCAACAACAGAATGGAACTGTTGAGTGTGATTGTTGCATTGGAGGCATTAAAAAAAGAAGGAACATCGGTCACCATCTATTCAGACAGCAAATATGTGGTTGATTCAGTTGAAAAGAAATGGGTTTTTGGTTGGGAAAAAAAACAGTTTAAAGATAAGAAGAATGAAGATTTATGGATTCGATTTCTGAGATCGTACCGAAAACAACATGTAAAATTTGTATGGGTGAAAGGCCATGCTTCTAATAAAGAAAACAACCGTTGCGATGAACTCGCTGTTGCGGCTGCAATGGGAAAAGGCTTAAAGGCTGACCATTGGTTCGAGGAAAATAATGCGTAATTTCTTTTCCAATATCCATAATTAAATCAAGAACAACCTACAAACATCCTGTTCGACCTCCATCAACTGGCACATTAATTCCAGTAATGTAAGCAGCCGCAGGAGATGCTAAAAATGCAACCGCATTGGCTACTTCTGACGCTTCGGCAAACCGCCCCATCGGTATTTCTTCCATCATTTCTTCTTGAATGGTATCTATCGATTTATTTTTACTTTTCGAATTATTAGTGATGATGGTTTGCAATCTACCGGTAAGTGTAGCTCCAGGAAGCACATTATTTACGGTAATTCCAAAGGGGGCCACTTCTGTGGCCAAGGTTTTGCTCCAGTTGGCTACTGCAGCACGAATGGTATTGGATACACCTAAATTTTTCAAAGGCATTTTCACCGAAGTGCTAATAATGTTGACAATCCTGCCATACTTTTCTTTTTTCATTCCTTCCATCAAGGCTTGAACCAAAATATGGTTGCAAATTAAATGATTGTTAAACGCTTTCAAAAACTCTTCCACCTTCGCATTTTGAATAAGTCCGCTGGCGGGGCCTCCTGTGTTGTTCACAAGTATGTGAATTGCACCTTTCGTCTCAACAAATGCCTCAACTTTCGATTTCAAATCAGCTTGATTTTCGAAATCGGCTACTATAAAATTGTGATGTTGGCCATTAGTGGTATCTAAGTCATTCAACGATTCTTTTAATGCATTTTCATTACGAGCAAGTAATATTACATTAGCACCTAACAAAGCTAATTCAATTGCTGATGCCTTTCCAATACCCTGTGTACTTCCACATACCAAGGCTGTTTTCCCTTTTAAGTTTAAATTCATACAACAAAGATAAATTAAATAATAATGTAGAATGTCTGCAACATCGTAAATCTGCTAATCATAATACGTGTAACCAAACTTAACAATACCAATCGAAGCATTAATATGGTCACGATTGACTTCCGACTTGGGCAAACGAGTGGTATCGTCATACAAAATATTTATCTCATCCGTGAGTACGCCTTTTTTAAATCGTTTTTCGGTTATAACATCTCCATATGCATTGTACTCATAAGCCGATTCGGTTTTCATTTCGCCACTTTCGTTGCTAGAAAATGTTTTCTCTATAAGGTTACTCGTTGAATCATATTTATAATAATAATCGGCTTGCATCCAACTAACAATGAACTCGTAATTTTCAGAAAGTTTTTTCTTGTGGTCATCATAGTTAATGATGGCCTTTTTGTATTCGCGACCTTCGTCATTCAAACACGATTTTTTCAATTGTGTTGCTGTCAAAGTGGTGTATTGAAACGTCTCTGACGAAAGGATACTTTGAACACCTAATTTAAACTCCTTAATGTTTTCACTAACATTCGTTTCGCGGCAATGTACTTCCTTTTGAATTCGTCCTTCAGCATTATACTCGTAGTAGTAAGCATCGTAATAATCACCTGTGTGAGCACGTTTTGCAATCACCCAGTTGGTGTTGTTATAAAACACATCCACAAATATTGTATCGTTATAATATTTTTTTACTGTGCGTGTTCCTGCCTGACGCACCACTTTTCCTCTTCTCACCAATTGCGAAACATCTTCCTCAAGGTTCTCTGTTCTATTCAAGATGGTGTAATAATATCTTGTGAGATTCCCATTCCTATCGAATTCATATCCCTGTGTTCCACCCTTGTCTATTATCATCTCGCCATCTGGTTTATCCACCATCACGAGTTGAATATTTTTAATTTTATTTTGTTTCACTACGGCCGCATTAAAGTTAACTGGTCCAAGTGGAATTTCTACAGGCTTCGTATTGATGAGCTGAGCTATACAAAATTGACTGAAAAGAAATGTCGTTATTACTAGAGTGAGTTGTTTCAAATTATTTCAATTGTTGTAAAGCTTCATTTACATTGCTCACTGGTTTATTACACGTTTTGTTGGTACACACATATATGAGTGTTTCTCCTTTTTCACCCCGATTAAGCAGCAATGGCAAATTACTTTTGGTTTCACATCCGGCCATTATCACATTAGGTAAATAAATTTGATTGAATGATTTTCTTTTTTCGTGAAACGATTTCCCAACAATTGCAATTTCATAAAAAGGTTGAGTAAAGTTCAAAAGCAGCATAGCCCAATTGCTGTATCCAGCGCCATACGATTCGATTTGATCTAAAATATTATTCAACATTTTTTTACTCATCGCCAAATAGGATTCATTTTCTAAATGATGCCCAAGCAAAAACAAGGATTTAGCTATGCTAGAATTGGAGGCAGGAATCACGTTGTCCGATAATTCCATTTTTCTACTGATAAGCGCTTTGTCTTCGTTAGATGTAAAATAAAACATACCCGAGTCATTATCTTGAAAATGTTCGATGCAATACTTCATCAAATCATTTGCTTTAAAAAGATATTTTTCATCAAATGTTGATTCATAAAGTGCAATTAAAGCTTCCATCAAAAATGAATAATCTTCGAGAAAACCATTCCCCTTTTTTCCGATTAAGTGCGAAAGTTGATTACCATCTATTACCGCATTTGCAAAAATAAAATCCAAGTTCTTTATGGCCGTATTCAAGAATTTACTTTCATCAAATGCTTTTGCAGCATCCACATAAGCTTTTAACATTAAAGCGTTCCACGAAGTAAGCAGTTTGTTATCTAATCCAGGTCGTACTCTTGTTTCTCGTTGTTTCAATAAACATACTTTAAGTGCCTCGATAATTGACTTCAAATTGTCAACCGATGTTGAATGTTTTTTTGCAACGACTTCATCACTTTCATTCCTTAGTAAAATATAATTATTGTGTTCCCACCATCCTTTTTCATTTACGTTGTAATAATCAGCAAAGATTTTATAGTTCTCTTTCAATACGTCTTTCAATTCATCTTGTTGCCAAACATAATATTTCCCTTCCACTCCTTCCGAATCGGCATCCAATGCAGAATAAAAACCACCATCCGCTGAAGTTAATTCTCGTTCAACAAAAGCTAATGTTTCGAAAACAACTTCCTTGTACAATGGGTTTTTAGTAGCCTGAAAAGCTTCTGAATAAAGACTTACAAGTTGAGCATTATCATAAAGCATTTTTTCGAAATGCGGCACTTTCCAATATCTATCCACCGAATAGCGAGAAAACCCTCCTCCTATTTGGTCATAGATTCCTCCATAAGCCATTTTAGTAAGCGTTCTATTGACATGTTCAAGCACCTCCTCTTTAATATTTGAGAATGAAAACGCATACCTCAGCAGAAAAAGATAATTGTTAGGCAAAGGGAATTTGGGTGCTCCATCCGGTCCCCCCTCTATATTGTCAAATCTATTTTTCCAATTCAAATATGATTGATGCAATGTTTCAGCACTAAACTCCTCCATGCTCTCTTTCACTTTCACCAATTCGGAAAGTCTTACTCCTTCGGTTAAACGTGTTGCATATTCAATTGCCTTTTCTCTATCGTTTTGATACACATCAGCAATATTCAACAAAACATTCATCCATTGTTGTTTTGGAAAATAAGTACCACCATAAATTGGCCTACCATCGGGCAAGGCGATACAATTCAATGGCCAACCTCCTCTGCCTGTCATCAACTGCACAGCAAGCATGTATATTTGGTCTACATCAGGGCGTTCTTCTCGGTCTACTTTAATGCATATAAAATGGTCGTTCATCAATTGAGCTGCTTGCTCGTCTTCAAAACTTTCGTGTTCCATCACATGGCACCAATGGCAGGCTGAATAACCTATACTTATCAGAATAAGTTTATCCTCTTGTTTTGCTTTTAGCAACGTCTCCTCATTCCACGGATACCAATTGACAGGATTGTGAGCATGTTGAAGCAAGTAAGGACTTGTTTCGTGTATTAATGAATTGGTATGTTTATGAGTTATGCTCATTTTGTTAGGTTTAAGGGTACACTGCGAGTAATATTTACAGGAAAAGATTTTTTTATTAAAAATTTTCCGGCTTGAATATTTCCCTTAATACCAATCTCTACATTTTTACTCATCGCCATTGCAATTACCTTAGGTATATCGGTAATGCTCAATCCTGAAAAGTCGGATTTTATTTTGAAGGTATATGACTCTTCACTTTTTGCTTTTATCCTAACATTGTTTGCCAAATGAGCTTTACCTGCATTTAAACCACTCAGTGTTACATCTACATCCGATTTGTATATAGTGAATGCGCTTGAGTTGGGATTTTTTATTCGAGCTGTTATCTCTGCTTCTACACCATTCTGCGAAAGTTTCACAAATTTCATACTCTCTATTCCACTGAAACTTACTTCCTGAAAATTGCGATTGCAGGAACTAACAAGTACAATTAATAATAAAAGAAACGCCCCCATTCTTGCGAACAAGGGCGCTTTTGCAAAGGTGTTTTTTATCATCTACGTTGTTTCGTGCTGGTTGATTATTTGCTCATTTCAGCATAGTACTGAAAGAAATAAGGAATTGTTTCTATTCCTTTTAAATAATTAAATACACCATAATGTTCGTTTGGAGAATGGATTGCATCTGAATCGAGGCCGAAACCAAGCAATACCGTATCTAATCCCAATTCAGATTTAAACATAGCCACTATAGGAATACTACCTCCACTACGCACAGGAATTGGCTTTTTGCCAAATGTTGTTTCCATGGCTTTGCTAGCTGCTTTGTAGGCAATCGAGTTGCTTGGAGTTACAGCGGCTTCGCCTCCATGATGTGGTGTCACTTTTACAGTTACTGATGAAGGTGCAATGGATTCGAAATAATTTTTGAACTGTTCGAATGTTTTATCAGAGTTTTGATACGGAACCAAACGCATGGATATTTTTGCAAAGGCTTTTGAAGCAATTACTGTTTTAGCTCCCTCTCCTTGATAACCTCCCCAAATACCATTTACATCCAATGTTGGGCGGATGGAATTACGTTCGTTAGTGGTGTATCCTTCTTCACCTATTACATCTTTTAAATCCAATGACTTTTTGTACTCATCCAAACTGAATGGTGCTTTTGCCATTTCTGCGCGTTCTTCGGCTGATAGTACTTCCACATCATCATAAAATCCTGGTATGGTAATGTGTTTGTTATCGTCTTTCAACTTTGCAATCATTTCGCAAAGAATATTGATAGGATTAGGAACAGCTCCACCATAAAGTCCTGAATGCAAATCACGATTAGGGCCTGTTACTTCAACCTCTAGGTAAGTAAGTCCTCTTAATCCAACTGTTATGGAAGGAATGTCGTTGGCAATAATTCCAGTATCTGAAACAAGAATAACATCTGCTTTTAATTTCTCCTTATTGTTTTTTACAAAAATTCCAAGATTGTCGGAACCAATTTCTTCCTCTCCTTCTATCATAAACTTGATATTGCAAGGAAGTGAATTTGTTTTCATCATAAATTCGAATGCTTTCACATGCGAAAACATTTGTCCTTTATCATCACATGCACCACGAGCATAAATTTTTCCGTCTTTTATAACAGGTTCGAAAGGACCTGAAGTCCATAGTTCCAATGGGTCGGCTGGTTGAACATCATAGTGTCCATAAACTAATACGGTAGGCAACTTAGGGTCAATCATTTTTTCGGCATACACTATCGGATAACCTGCAGTAAGGCAGATTTCGGCTTTATCGGCACCAGCTTTAGTTAAGCTAGCTTTAATAGAATCGGCTGTGCGAAACACATCATCCTTGTATTTCGGGTCAGCACTTACGCTTGGTATTCTTAATAATTCGAAAAGTTCGCTTAAAAAACGTTCTTTGTTTGCTTCAATGTACTCGTTAATTTTTGCCATTTTTATTTTATTATAAAGTTTAAAGTTCGAAAGTAAATAGGAACGCAAATTTGCAATTAAATATTTAGATAGAGGAACGAAATATGATAAATTATTTAATATTTATCGGTAAGCTATGTACTAAAACTTATCGAAAACAAAAAAGGCAAGAAACAATTGTTTCTTGCCTTTTGGTTGAGGTCCCGTGCGGATTCGAACCGCAGTAGGAGCTTTTGCAGAGCTCAGCCTAGCCACTCGGCCACAGGACCTTTTTAATTTTAGGTCGCAAAGGTAAAAATAATTTTGAATCTGAAACTTATTCTTCTATTTCTATACTCACTCCGCTCACCACCCCGTTAATAGGAGGGTTGAGTTTGTTTACTCTTACTTTTACTTTTAGTATTCCGTTTATTTCTCGCTTTATTCGGTCTACAATACGTTTCCCCACTTGTTCTATCAACTTAGAGCGGATAGCCATTTCTTCTTTCACAATACTGCATACAGCCACATAATCCACTGTTTTGGTTAAATCATCTGTGATGGCAGCTTCCGTAAAATCGGTTTCTATGGTTACATCCACCACATAGTTTCCTCCCAGTCGGGCTTCTTCTTCCATGCAGCCATGATAGGCATACACTTTTATTCCTTCTACTAATACTTTGTGCATCGTGGTTATTTATTTAGTTGTTCGATGGCGGTAGCTATTCGTTTCACTATTTCTTCCTTGCCTATCAGCACCAACATATCATGTATGGCAGGACCTCCGGCTGCACCCGAGGTAAGTACTCTGAGCAATTGCAAATCTACCTTTGCGCTGGTTGCCACTTCGGTATTGGTTATGGCAGTGTGCACAGTAGTAGCATCCCAAGTGGTCAAGCTATTGAACTCATTCATCAAATGCTGGAAAATAGTTTTCGAATTCTCATTCCATTTTTTCGAAATCACTTTTTCATCATAAGAGGTTGGCGCAATAAAAAAGTATTTACCTGACTCCCAAAACTCATTTACAAAATGCGATTTCTCTTTAACCAATCTACATACACCCTCAACATAGTCTTGAGATTTGAGATTTGAGACTTTATTTTCTTCCAGTTTTTCTTTTAAAATAGGCATAAACAATTCTGCCAGTTCGGTATCCGATTTCTTGCGCAGGTATTGTTGATTGAACCATTTTGTTTTCTCCGGATCGAATTTAGCTCCCGATTTATTTACCCGTTCAAATGTAAATGCCTCCACCAATTCGTACAACGAAAATATTTCCTGTGGTGTACCCGGATTCCAGCCCAACATGCCCAGCATATTGATAAATGCTTCAGGGAAAAACCCCGACTCACGATAGCCTGTATAACTTTCGTTGGTGCGTTCATCAAACCAATTGAGCGGAAACATAGGGATACCCGATTTATCACGTTTCGATAGTTTACCATTTCCATCGGGTTTAAGTATCAGCGGCAAGTGAGCCAGCTTGGGCATCACTTCTTCTTTGCCAAGGTATCTGTAAATAAGAATATGAGAAGGAGCCGATGGCAACCATTCTTCGCCTCTAACTGCATGCGACACTTCCATTTCAATATCATCAACAATATGCGCCAAATGGTAAGTTGGCATTCCATCGCTTTTCAACAAAACTTTATCATCCACCTGAGTGGAATTAACAACTACCCATCCACGAATGATATCGTGAAAGCGAATTTCTTCGTTGCGCGGAACTTTTAGTCGCACCACATAAGGAGTTCCGGCATCCATTAGTTTTTTTACTTCGTCTTCCGAAAGGGTTAATGAATTGCGCATGTGCTGACGGCTTACCGAATTGTATTGCGGAGCAGCCACTTTAGCAGCTTCCAATCGTTTGCGCATAGCATCTAGTTCTTCGGCTGTGTCGAATGCATAATAAGCATGTCCGCTGTCAATGAGCTGTTGAGCATATTTAGCATAAATGCCAAGTTCTTTACGTTCGCTTTGGCGATAAGGCGCAAACTTGCCATCACCAAAACCAACACCTTCGTTGGGTTCTATACCGCACCATTTCAAAGCCTCTATGATGTATTCTTCGGCCCCGTTAACATAGCGGGTTTGGTCGGTATCTTCTATACGGAGTATAAAATCGCCATTGTGTTTTTTGGCAAATAAATAACTGAATAATGCTGTGCGCACACCACCCATGTGAAGCCCTCCGGTGGGGCTAGGTGCAAATCGTAATCGTACTCTTCTGTTTTCCATTTTTTAATTAATAGGGATGCAAAGGTAAAATAATTGTTGATTGCCGAAGAGCGAAACGTGTGCTAAATATCGTATCTGAAGATGGGTTCTACGTTTTTTATATCGCTGTAGTTCACTTCTAGGTCGCGTATCAAACCATCGTCAAAGCCATAAACCCAGCCATGTATTTCAAGTTCGCGTTTTTTCCAATGCTCTTGCACAATGCGTGTTTTGGCAAGGTTATGCACTTGTTCTATCACATTGAGTTCTACCAACCGGTTGGCTCGCAGTTGTTGGTCGGTGATGGATTCGAGCTCCACCACATGTTTGTTGTACACTTCTTTGATGTTGCGCAACCAATTGTTCACAAATCCATGGTCTTTGCTTTCCATGGCTGCCAGCACACCTCCACAGCCATAGTGGCCACATACGATTACATGTTTCACCTTTAGCGTTTCTACGGCAAAGTACAAAACGCTTAGCAAGTTGACATCGGTATTCACTACAATGTTGGCAATGTTTCGGTGAACAAATATTTCGCCCGATTGAGTATTGGTTATTTCGTTGGCCGGAACTCGGCTATCCGAACATCCTATCCAAAGGTATTCAGGGTTTTGACCACGCGTAAGGTTTTTGAAAAAATCGGGGTTGTCCTTAAGTTTATCTTTTGCCCATTGTTTGTTGCCTGTTAGTAGGCGCTCATAGCTTTTTAACATCGGATAAATGGTTTTACTGTTAGTACTATTCGGTTTTTATAACAGCACAAAGCTAGGGATTTATTTAGATTGAAGATTTAGAATTCACCGCGAAGGCAGAAAGACACAAAGAAGAAATTCTAAACTCTAAGAACTAAATTCTAAAGCGAGATTTGTAAATACGTATTAATTGCCACGAAGGCGCAAAGGCACTAAGCCACCATTCGTAAATTCAGGGCATAAGTCCAGTGGACTTATGAGCCAGTTCTTGAGTGGGCGTATTTCGTAAAGAAGGTTACTCTTTTACCACCTTCCCGTTCACTCTTCCATTCTCTGTGAATACTTCCACAAAGTAAATTCCTTTTGCGAAACTGCTTATGTCTATTGAAGTCTCTCCACTTGCTCCTTTCGATAGAGTGGGAGTGATTGCCTTTCCTAAAACATTCCTCATTTTTATTTCTTTTATCTTTTCCGCTGATGTGATGGTGAATACCGAACTTGCTGGATTTGGAGAAATGGTAATTGCCGGCTGATGATTGCCCGTGGATGAAATATTGGTTAACAAGCGATAATTATTTACGGTAGTATTTGTTCGTACAGGTGCATTAAAATCGAAATAAATACCTGCTGTATTATATATCTGAGTGCCGCCCGGAAGATTGGCCAATGGTTTTATCCTGTACTGGATAAAGCCATGAGAAGCAGCTTCGTTGGAAGTGCTGTCGGCAAGAAGGATATTTGAAAAAATGGCAGTTAGAACATTTCCTTGCAACGAAACATTTACCGGATGACTGTAATTCATCAATTGAAAGGTACTTAAATCAAGGCTGGTGGACAAGGTATCCAATACATTAATATTAAATGCCTGTGCTGTTCCTGTGTTTTGAAAATGGATGGTATAGGTGAAATAATCAGCGAATCCAGGGTCTACATCCACGGGGTAAGTTTCTTTTAAATTAGGGTCGAAAGAATTATGTACCACATAACAATAATGGGTACTGTTATTTGCAGTATAGGTTTCCGTGGCGGAGGAAGAAGTAATAGTAGCTGTTACACAAACAGTATCTCCCGAAAGTGCAGTAGTATTGGTATTAAACAAAAGATTAAATGCAGTCGAATTATTTATTGTTCCGAAATCTGCAATATTGTAAGTGTAAGTATTACCTGAAACTGAAGGGCTAAGTGCTCCACTTGCAGGACCTACATAAGCTACAGGCCCTCCAACAGTAATTGATAATGTTCCACCCATTCCTCCAGCACAATTCATACCGTACCAATGACTCAAATCACCAGCATTAATATGAAGCGTATGTTGCTGCCCCGGAAACACCCAACCTGATTGGTAAGCAGACTGTATTCCTAAATCATAACCATCACAAATAATATCAAAGTAGGCACTGTCACTTGGATTGGGGTTAACCACAGAATCAATGCCAGGATTTACACACTGAAAAGTATAAGGCATGCCAGTTGTATCTAACACTATTGTATAACTTCCGGCTTGTACCGGAAAATTATAATAACCATCATTTAATGAGTACGTTTGGTTTACCAGCATCATGCTGTTATTATCATACAACATTAAACTGATATTTGGTTTACCTACATCACCTGCATTATAATTACAATCAGAATTATTATCAGTATACGTATACCCTTTTACTACTGGTGTGCCAGTGCATCCGTTGGGGTTATGAATCATGTCTCCTGGAGTGCAGATGGGGTAGGAAGGTAAATCGCCCAGAATAAAAGTATAAAGAGGATAATTTGGAACGCAGCTTATCGGATTACCTTGTAAAAATATATCATTCGGAACTTCCGGAAGAAAAGGTAGGCAGGAAATATTATTGTAGGATGCCTCTAATCCACTCATGAAAGTTGGCAAGACGGGCAAAGTAGTTAATAGATTACCTTTGCAACTTAAACCTTGCAAATTACTTGGTATGGATGGTAATGATGTCAACAGATTATTTGAACAATTTAATTCCAATAGACTACTTGGCAGGGTTGGTAATGAAGTTAATTGTCCAGTTCCTCCAATGTAACTATTATAGGAATAGGAACAATCTAAACTTTGAAGATTGGGTGGCAAAGAAGTTATACTAGTTAAAGTATCATCCACTAGGTATAAATTGATTAAACTTGAAGGGAAAGACGGAGGCAAATTTATATGTCCACTTGAATTACAATTCAAAGTAATAAGTGAAGAAGGAAGGGCATTCACCAAATTGAGATTTGAAGTAAAACTGCAATAAAGTGTTTGAAGGGAAGAAGGAAGTGAATTTGCCAAATCAAGATTTACATTGCCATCACAATTAAGTGTTATAAGTGAAGATGGCAGTAATCCTGCTAAATTAAGGCCAGTAATTTGCCGACAAGTTAAATTGATAAGGCCATTGGGCAAAGCAGGGAAAGACGAAAAAGGAATATAGCTACAATCTAAATCCGTTAGGTTTGCTGGCAGAACGGGAGTGCTTGTAAAAGGATTGTATTTACAGTTCAGATTTGTTAATGATATTGGCAAAGAAGGTAGCGAAGTTAATGTGCAACTTGAACAATCAAGATTGCTTAGATTAGTAGGTAATGATGATAAACCTGTTAATGGATTTCCTGCACAAATAAGACTAATAAGGCTAGAAGGCAATGCTGGTAAGCTTGTCAGGCCTTCATTAAAACAACTTAGAGTAGTTAAAGTGGAAGGCAATGTAGGCAAAGAGCCTATATAATAATTAGCTGAGCAATTCAGTGAAGTTAAATTAGCAGGCAATGTCGGAACAGAAGTTAAATTACAAAAGGAGCAATCTAAATATTTTAAGCCTAATGGTAGTGAGGGTAAATTATAAATGGTGTTATTACTACAATCAAGATAAAGGAGACCGGTAGGTAAGGTTCCTAAAGTGTCTATATCTGCACTCCCAATATATAAATAATGAAGATTGGGTGGAAACGAAGAAAGATTAATAGTCGTATAGGTTGCTCCCGGTGTATCATCACATTTCATTGTACTTACATTGGTGAAATATTCAACCCCGGAATAATTAACAATTTGATAATTCGAATTCCAGTATTGAAAATCCAGCATTGTATCAGTTACAGCACCAGCACAAACAGTATTTAACTGGTTTCCTGACATACAAGTTGGATAATGATTTTGCAACCACGTTACCAAATTAGCATCTGGAATAGTTACCCATTGCGCTTTTGCGCAGTTAACTCCAATCATTAAAGCGAATAAAATAATTATTTTTTTCATAAGGAAGAGTATTAATGAAAAACAAATGTAAGGAAAATTACTTAATGTTATAATCTAAAGTTGAATCTTAATTTGCAGTTTTTAATCCTTCTATCTTACTAACACCAAATACATTCGTGCCTGGGGATGAATTTAATTTGGGTTGGTGTTCATTTCTGCATACTAGCCTACTTTTTTTCAGTTATTCATTTGTATTCAAATTTCCTTAGCATTACTTTTTGTGTTCTGTATGTGAAAAGTTTTTTCCTTAGCATTACTTTTT
>CAIWDF010000013.1 GCA_903911435.1 uncultured Bacteroidota bacterium | reverse complement strand
TCACCCCACATGTCAGCGTTTTCCTATCACATGTCACGAAATTCACCCCACATGTCAGCGTTTTCCTATCACATGTCACGAATTTCACCCCACATGTCAGCGTTTTCCTATCACATGTCAAGCTTTTCACTTTTCCACCATCCCCATTTTCCCTCTTTTTTCTAACAACCAACAACTAACAACCAACAACTAAATTCTGCGTCTTCCTGTCTTCGCGGTAAAAAGTCCAACAACTAACAACCAACAACTAATTCTACGCCTTCCTGTCTTCGCGGTAAAAAGTATCACATCTCAAAAAAAAAATCCTTCAAGGTTTATGGCCGAGAAGGATTTTATATGCTTGGTGTTTAGGATGAGGTTCTAAAACTTGTAGGATAGGCCTATGGCGAGTACTTCTTTGAACTGAAGGCGTGGGCCGGTGCCGTTAACGGTAACTCCGTTTTCGGTGCGTTTTACGGGTACTGGTACGTTATTGTCGTAAATCATGTTGGTGGAAATGGTTGCTGAAAGGTATTTGTTCACTTTCATGCCGATGATGTTTTCCCAGTTGACTACGATGTTTTGAGGGTCTTTGAGGTAGTTGCTAAATAGTTCGAGTTTGGTTGCAAAGTTGACGTTTTTGAATATGTCTTTTTTGAAGGTGAACTTTAGGTAACCTCCGAATTGGTTGAGGACGGTTTCGCCATGTTTTACCATCATGTAGATGTGGTTTACGCTGTCGAACTTGGCAGCGGTAACTCCGTAGGCTCCGGCATCGGCTAGGTGCTGGTCGTTGACGAAGGTGGTTTTGGAGGTGAGTGGCGAAATGTAAAAGGATAGGGCATTGTTGGTGGATTTGTAATCCATACCGATGGAACCAAGTAAATATCCTGGTGCCATGAAGTGGGATGCTACTACGGAGTCGTTGGGGTAATTGTATCCGTCAGCGAATTGGCTTTTGAAATTGACAAGTACGGAGTAATACCAATGGTTGTAGAATGCGTATCGGCCGTATTTGGAGGAGAAATCGATTTTGTCTTCGTTTTTGCGAAGTGGTGCAACGCCTGTTTGAAGCATACCGTAGGCTAGGTCGAGGGTGTTGTCCCAGGATGTTTTTCCGTTTTTGTAGTTGGAATAAAGACTGAGTAATGCTCCAACGGATAGGGAGTTTTCGCCACCCGATGCCCAATTGGTAAAGCTTGATTGTCCGAAGTTGAGGGTACCTACGCCTCCTTTTTTCCAGTGTGAGGTGGTGTCTTTGGTTTGTGCCATGGATGCCATGCTCATGGTGATGGCGGTAATAAGTAAAATTGATTTTTTCATTTTGAGAATTGATTTTATAAAATTAAAGACTCTGAAGTTTTGACATTCAAAACTTCAGAGTAGGGGGTTTTTAAATAGAATGAATTATTTTTTAAGTAAATCGCGTATTTCGGTAAGCAACTGTTCTTGAGTAGGCGGTGCAGGTGGTGCAGCGGCTTCTTCTTTTTTCTTGGCAGCGTTGATGGCTTTGATGATGATGAACAAAACGAAAGCAACAATGACAAAGTTGATTACTTCGGAGAGAAAAACTCCGTATTTTACGGTGCCAAGGGCAACGAGTTCGTGCAAGTTGGTGAGGTGTGCAGCATCCATTGCTGGTTTGAGCAGCAATGGAGTGATGACATCACCAATAAGCGAGTTAACTATTTTGCCAAAGGCGCCACCTATTACCACCCCTATTGCTAGGTCGATAACATTGCCTTTCATGGCAAAGGTTTTAAATTCGGAAATGAATCCCATTGTTTTCTGTTTTTTTTACCCGAACGAGTCGGGTGGAGTTAATATTAATTATTTACCTAGTTTAGCTTTTAAGTTGGTATCGAGTGCCGATAAGAAATCTTCGGTGTTCAGATAATGTTCGCCAAGCGTAACTTTGTTTCCATAAATACAAACGGCTAAATCTTTGGTCATCTTGCCCGATTCAACGGTTTCTACACATACTTCTTCCAAAGCAGTACAGAAGTTGATTAAGTCTTGGTTGTTGTCTAATTTACCACGGAACGCCAAACCTCTTGTCCAAGCAAAAATAGAAGCAATTGGGTTGGTAGAAGTAGATTTTCCATTTTGGTGGTCGCGGTAGTGACGAGTAACGGTGCCATGTGCAGCTTCAGCTTCCATTGTTTTTCCGTCAGGAGTAACTAATACAGAAGTCATCAAACCTAATGAACCAAATCCTTGGGCTACGGTGTCGGACTGAACGTCACCATCGTAGTTTTTGCAAGCCCAAACAAAATTTCCGTTCCATTTTAAAGCTGATGCTACCATGTCGTCAATCAAACGGTGTTCGTACACAATGCCAGCAGCAGTGAATTTCGCTTTGTAGTCGGCATTGTAAATTTCTTCGAAAATATCTTTGAAACGACCATCGTATTTTTTAAGGATGGTGTTTTTAGTTGATAAATAAAGCGGCCATTTTTTAGATAAAGCCATGTTGAAACAAGAGTGAGCAAAACCTTTAATAGACTCATCGGTATTGTACATGGTAAGTGCTACACCATCGCCTTTGAAGTTGAAAACTTCGAACGATTGAGCAGGGCTACCATCTTCTGGAGTGAAACTAACGGTAAGTTTTCCTTTTCCTTTGGTTACAAAATCGGTAGCACGGTATTGATCACCAAACGCATGACGACCAATGCAGATAGGGGCTGTCCAGTTAGGAACTAAACGAGGCACATTTTTGCAAACGATTGGTTCGCGAAATACAGTGCCATCCAAAATATTACGGATAGTACCATTTGGCGATTTCCACATTTGTTTTAATTTGAATTCTTCTACTCGTTGTTCGTCAGGTGTGATGGTTGCACATTTGATACCAACATTGTATTTCTTGATGGCCTCAGCCGAATCGATGGTAACTTGATCGTTGGTAGCATCGCGGTGTTCGATACCAAGGTCGTAGTATTTAATATCCAAATCGAGATAAGGAAGAATTAATTTGTCTTTGATAAATTTCCAAATGATGCGAGTCATTTCATCGCCATCCAATTCAACCACAGGGTTGTTTACTTTAATTTTACTCATTGTTATATATATTATTTGATTATTTTTTTTCGAGGTGCAAATATAAGATTTAGATTGAATGAAAAAGAGCCAAAACAAAAGTTTTGGCTCTTTCTTTTAAATCGGTTTTGGGCGAATCAATTAGTAACCGAAAATATCATCTAAAGTGAGGTAAGTGATTTTACCATACGACTCGAGAGTTTTAATGTCAAGCCCTTCTTTTTTACCCAATACAAGCGTAGTGTATCGCTGTGCCTTCACATGTTTTTCTTCGAAAGCTTTGATATCTTTGAGTTGCATGTTAGGTACTTGGTTGAAGATGTCCTTGCGAATATCGTGGTCGTGACCAAGTTTCTGAGCAGCTTCGTAATTAAACAAAATGCCTGCTTTTGTAATTCGCTCGGAGCGGATACCTTGAATAACGGCTTCTTTACACGCTTTGAAATTATTTTCTGATTCAGGCATGTTATTGATAAGTTCCATCATTCCTTTCATGGCTTCAGGCAATTTGTCGGCTTGAGTACCAATGTACGAAAACACAAAATTGTTATCCGTTTTCTTTTGAGGAGTTGAATAGGTTGAATAAACCGAATATGCAAGTGCTTTCGATTCGCGCATTTCTTGGAAAACAACCGATGACATTCCTCCACCAAAATACTCATTAAACAAACGAGCCACAGGACGGTTGGTTCTGTCGTAGATTCCATCTTTTGCAATCATAATAATTTCTGCTTGCTTCATATCGTAATTTACAACGTAAACACTATTATTAGCGTCAGGGCTAATGAATTCTTTAGCAGGAGGAATGGGTGCGAACTTAACGGGAGAGCGGTGTAGCTTGTTTAATATAGCAGTTATTTCATTTGTGTTGTTGTT
>CAIWDF010000012.1 GCA_903911435.1 uncultured Bacteroidota bacterium | reverse complement strand
CAAATAGAATCTTCATTATATCCGTGTATTGTATCAGTATAAGCTATTGCATCTTTCTTAACATTAATTCTCTTCTTTGGTTTGAAGAAATCACCGGTCTCTACGAAGCCTTCGGCTTGACCTTCTATTTTATATTTAGGACTTAAACTATCACTACAAGAATATAAGGTAATGATAAATAAAATTATTAATATGTACTTCATATCATTTCTATTAACTTTCAATTGGAAAGTTTAGTATCAATTTAAATGCCTTTAATTTTATATATATTATCAAGTATGAATATTAGACACACCACATTAGTTGATATAGAAGAGATATGTGAACTACAATCATCTTGTTTTTCAAGTGGTGACTCTTGG
This sequence comes from uncultured Bacteroidota bacterium, assembly GCA_903911435.1. Lineage (GTDB taxonomy): Bacteria > Bacteroidota > Bacteroidia > 2-12-FULL-35-15 > 2-12-FULL-35-15 > 2-12-FULL-35-15. Next base: position 10,558 of record CAIWDF010000012.1, on the reverse strand, counting down.
GATAGATACACCTATCTAAAATATATTAATAACTCATTAGTTATTGAGATTGATAATAAAATCGTAAGTGTTCTTATACAAGGTTACATAACTCCTTCTGGCGTTCCTTCCCAACCAAATGAAAGAAATTTATACATTTTTAGCTGCCATTTTGGTAAATTAGTTAAGTGATTTTTACAGGTAGACAAGGATGGAATTAAAGGTATGTAAAGCAGAACCATACTTGTTGCAAGATAAGTCATAATCACAATAATATCCCAAACAATGGGCGACTGAATTCTCCCATGAATGATTAAATAATGTAATCTATCTGGACGACCCATTGCGGCAACTATACTTACACCAGCCAACATTATGGCTGCAACTGCAATTATCTCTGCTATTCGTGATAGTGGCCTATACCATTCGAAATTTGTAAGTTTAAGAACAGCGGACATAAGAACACCAACCAAGCTAAGTGCCACGAAGAACACAAAGTTGGATATGTAAACACCCCAAAATGTTATATCTCTTAACGAAACAGTAACATATTTACTTTTTGTTTCCTGTATATAATAAGCATAAACTCCCGCACAACAAACCAATACTAAAAATGCAATCCAAATTTTGCCTCCTAGTCTGATTTTTCTCATAGGTCGAAGCAAATCATCTTTCATAATCATATATTCTTCCTGAGTGAAGGTTTCGTACTGTGTACTATCCTTTTTAATAGTTTCTTTTGACATATGTTTAAGATATTTTATTGGTTATTCTTCAGTATTATAAGCTTTAGTTGCATCTTCGAAAGGGAAAAGGCGTTTTACTGGTGGTAAAAAATACACACGTGGTTTAGTTCCTAATTCTTCCATCTCACGATACGCTGATCTATCTTTCAGTAATTTTTTAAGTCTAAAAGTTTCCTCCCCATTGGTAACAACATCCTCTAATTCGTCTCCAAAAAATATGGTGCCGTTAGGACATGCTGTTATACAAGTTGGTAATCTCCCTTCTGCTACATGGGATGGACAAAAATCACATTTTGATACTGTACCTACAGCTCCTCCATTTGTTACACAACAATTTTCCTGTGTATCGCATTTTGGGTGTGATTCGTTAAATTCAACCTGTTCTGGTCGGCCAAAATTAAATGTACGTGCTGAATATGGACAAGCTGCCATACAAAATTTGCAACCAATACACCTGTCACTATCTATACCAACTATTCCATCTGAACGTTTAAATGTTGCACCAACTGGGCATACTTTTGTACAAGGAGGGTTGTCGCAATGATAACAAGCTGTAGGAAACCAATATGGAGAAGTAAGCGGAGTGTCTTGCATTTTCCTCACCTTCATGTATTCAATTGGAGGTAATAGGTTGTGCATCTTTTGGCATCCTTCTACACACTTCCTTGCATTTGCACATCTTGCAAGGTCAATAACCATTATAAACTTTCGATTAGGTATCCCATCCCTTTCTGTTAAATGAGAAAGGTTATTATCCGCTGGATGGGCAATTGCATTCTTATTAACTTCTACTACCTTTCCTTCAGCAGTAAGTACTTTAACTTTTTCCTCTGTAAGCGTTGACTTACTTTCATCGGAAAAAACTTTTTGTAAACCTCCTCCTACAACTGAGAGACCAGCTGCAAGTACCCCAAACTTTAAGAATTTACGTCTTCCTGCTTCAGTAGCATCTGAAGGGTTGTTCTCTTCGTTTTTGTGGGAATTTTCTGTGTGTTCTGACATAACTTTAAGTATTAGTTATTGATTAAAAATTAACTCAATTAGGGATTGAATTGTTAGATTTTTTTTTAACGGCACAAAGGTGCAGGGAGTGGAAATTTTAATACCTGAGTAAAGTCAGTTCTATATCTGACAAAAGTCAGCAAGTGGCATTATTTATATTCGAGAATTTTCTGCTTTTTCGCAGGTATGGAGTGTAATTGATTGCATCTTAGCCATCAACAAAATTCTTCATTCCGGTTTTGTATTTTTGTTAAAAATAAGAATTGAGGACAAAATGAACAAATATACACCCATTTGTCTTTCGAGTATCGACTCGGTAAGCATGCTAAACCCAAGTGCTAAAATAAGAATAATTCCAAAAGGATATCGGAGTGAAAATCGGAATAAAACCACAAATAATGCCACAAACACAAGTAGGCCAAGGATTCCGTAGTTAACAAAGAAACTTAAAAATTGATTGTGCGAATTGTATTTGCCTGCTTCTATTAGTCCTGCACTCATCACCGAATAACAATAATCTAATAAAAACTGTGCATTGCGCGTTCCTGTGCCTGTCCAGAAGTGAGCCAAGGCCACTTTAACATTACTGTCGAAAATGATTTGTCGCTGAACAACGGTGTTTTGAAAATAATTAAATGTCTGTGGATTTGCGTTTATTTCTTGCAATCTATTGTTGAGCGAAGGCATAAACAAAAACGAAACAGCAGCAATGGTCACTAAAAGGATGTAAATGATGAGTAGCTTTTTCTTCTGTTTAAAGTTTTTAAATATCAACCAAACAGAACCAATGGCGAGAATGATGAGCGGCATTTTGGCTGCTACCAACAAATCGAGGACAAGCAGAAGCACTAGCGAAAATAGAAGAATGTATTTCCATTTCGAAGAGACATTTACTGATTCGTTCACTAACCAAAGAATAGAAATGGTAGCGAACAAGCCGTAATACGTAGGATGCAGATGCGAAACATGCTCGAAACTCTCGCGAAAAATAAATGCTGAATTCTCGAAACTCTTGGGTTGAAACATCACTTGATTAAAAAGCAATACCACTAAGGTATAAAATGAAAGCACCAGCACCGAACCTGCAAACACATTGAAACAAGTTCTAAATCCTATGGGTTTTACCACTGCCATATACATCGACATGGTGAATGGAGCAATGAAGAACAAAAGCTTTTTCTCCATTTCGAACCGCATGATGGGGTTTTCGAAGTGAAAGAGAAACTCAACAAGATAAGGGATAAAAGGAATTGCAAGAAGAATATTGAATTTCAAAAAAGATAAAACACCACTTGGTTTGTAAATTATCCAATAGAAAAAAAGATAGACCGTAAGAAGAATAAAAAGAAGGTTGCTCAGCTTCAAAGGAAGCGCTGGAAAAGCAAACAAAGAAAAGAACAGCCATTGAGGAATGGATGTGCTGTACTCTGATGTTTTAAATCTTTTGAGCATCTTTATAATCAGAATATTTTCGGCTGACGTATTGAATCAACTCATGGTGAAAACGTGCTTGATTAAATCGGCTTACGTTGTCAATAAAATCAATAGGTCGATAGTATTTCTTTTCTTGCTCAAACTGGGTAATGGCATTCACAATGTCTTCTACCGTTTGTTCTTTAAAAAACAGACCTGTGGTAGGAAGCACTGTTTCTTTATAACCTCCTAAATAAGGAACTATAACAGGAGTTCCACAAGCTTGAGCTTCAACAATGGTAATACCAAAGTCTTCGTTAGCTGCTGCTACAAATGCTTTAGCCGATTTTATTTTTTCTATCAAGGTGTGTTTGTCAATATAACCAAGCATCTCCACATTTGGAGGAGCTATCTTTTCCAGTTTTTTCCTTGTGGGGCCATCGCCAGCCACCTGAAAATGCAAATGAGGTAATAGACCGAAAGCTTTCAACAAGAGTTCTTTCTTTTTGTACGACACCAATCGAGAGGCGGTGAAATAATAATCGCTTTTCTTTTCTTGTATGGTAAATGTTCCTACTTCTACTGGAGGATAAATCACCACGGAGGTTCTATCGTAGTTCGACTGGATGCGTTTACTAACGTTTTCTGAATTAGCAATAAAATAATCAACCCTATTGGTAGTGGCTTTATCCCATTTACGTAATCGTGTAAGGAAAAATGAAAACACCTTTCGATGGAACGAATACCGAACAGCTTCCAGATAATCGTCTCTTAAATCCCAAGCATACCGCACCGGACTGTGACAATAACAAACGTGAACTTGCCATTTTTGTTTTTTTATTCCTTTGGCCACACAATAGGACGAAGAAATAATTAAATCGTAAGGCGAAAGGTCCAACTGTTCGATAGCCAATGGAAACAAAGGAAACATGAAGCGATAGTATTTTTTGGCAAACGGAATATGCTGAATAAAACTCCTTTTAGTTGATTTTCCCGCAAGGTATTTATTGCGTTTCGCATCATCAAAAAAGTCGAAAAGGCAAAATACCTCCGCATCAGGAAAACAATACAGTATTTCCTTTAACACTTTTTCGGCACCACCGGCTTCGTTAAACCAATCGTGTACTAATGCTATTCTCATTTATCACCTCGTTTAAATACTCAGTTAAAAGTTGGTTAGAAACCTCAAAATTAAACTTGTTTTGCAAACTATCAATATCTTTTCTTTCTATTTTTTTATTTTTTAGTTCGATTAATGCATTTTCAAAACTTTTTTGATTCTGAAGTTCGAAATAAATGGGGACTTGCTGAAACGATTCGCGGAAAACATCAAGGTGAGAAGCTATCACTGGAGTGCCAATGACGATGCTTTCGAGTATAGGAATTCCAAAGCCTTCGTAAAGCGATGGAAATACAAGTGCCGAAGCATTTTTGATGAGGGAATGATAAACAGCAGTGTCAACGTTTTCGAAAAACAAAATGGATGCGTGCGTTTTTAAATTCACTTTGCCAAACACCGATGCCGAACTACCAAGCACCACCAACTTGTATCCATTGCGGTTAATGGTTTCCAATTGATTAATTACCCATGCTGCATTCTTGCGCGGATTGTTGGCTGCTGTTAGCAATAGATAATGTCCTTCGATAGGTGGAGGTGTGGCAAATCTGATGACAGGCAATCCATTTGGAACGATTTTTATTTTGCTTTCGTGGCACCCATAGTGTGTCATCAATTCTTTTTGCGAGAAATGCGAAACAGTAAATACTAGTTTTGCTTTTTTAGCAAGACGAGGAATAAGAAAACGATACCACCACCTGAATGCAAAAGTGAACCAGTGCACATGTCGTTGTTCGTAAGCGAGGTCGTGAATGGTAACGATTTGATGGCTGACAAAGAGAGGAGCAGCATTGCAAAGATTAATCAGGATGGCATTTTTTTGTTTGCGCATGTATCGCGCCAAGTGCCATTGTTCCCAAACAAATCCACTGCCACTGCCAATGGTTTTTGTTTTTAAGTTGTGCGAAGTGTGGAGTAGAGGAGGACATACAATTTCAACATCAGGCATCGATGCTTGTAACGCTTGTGCTATTCCCATGGCATAGTTCTGAACACCTGATGGCGATTGCGAAAGAAAACGTCCGTTGATAATGATTTTCATTTACTCCTCTGAACTATTAAAGTGAGTAAAGGTAGAAAATAATTGGAAAAGCAAAATAGCTTTTGAAACGGCTTGCCACAGCACATTTCAAAGCCTCCATTTACTCCAAAGGTAGTTCGGTGTTCAATAGTTCTTTTTGCAACATGAACAAAGTGTCTTCACCTATTTTGGTTTCTATTACCTCCATCATCATGCTTAGTGTGGCACAAAAGTTTTTGCTAGCTGCTGCACGTTCGGTTTCGGTTACATGATTATCGGCTGGCACATGCATAACTTTATAAAACAAGGTCATGAATTGAGGGTCGGTGGTGAAACTTGCTACCAGATGAGTACAAGCATAGAGATACAACTCTTCGGCAAAACTCAATGCCAGTGGTTCGTTCAGTGGGGCATCGTACAACTTATCTAAAAACGATTTGTTGTTCTTCGATATTTCCATTCCCGAAATAGGATGTGCTAGTTTAGCATCGGTGGTTAACAAAAAATCGGTGAACTGAACTACCGATACAAACAAGGTTTTGCTCATGGTGTTCAGTAGTTGATAATACGGTTTGGCTAGCATATAGATGTGTTGATTTTATGTGCAAACCTAATTAAAATTATTCACTATCGATAGGTTTTAGAGACATTGCCTACTAAAACAGCCTCATTTTGAGACTAACAAAATTAAATTTCATTGACTTTGTTTTTACTATTTCAAATGTTTCAAAAATTTGATAATTAATTCAAATATTCTTAATTTTGCACTTGCAATTCAAATTTATTTGCGTATGGAAATATGTATTATAAATAAATTAGGCTCTAAAATTACGCTCGAATCTAGTGTTGGTGTCAACTGGATTGCTTCCCTTATATCTGAATTCACTTTCTCTACAGGAGAAATTCCATTTTTGTTTTACACTTTGCTTAATTGGGATAATTTCAATGACAAAACCAAGTACAATTGGACTATCCTATTTCTGGAAAGGAACCCAAAGACCCGACATGAATATAGGGAACAGTATATCAAACTTTACTCTTCGGTGAAGAAGGCTAAGGCGAAAAAGTTCAAGAACAAAGATTTTATAAAAACACTTCATTATAGTGAATCTCTTATTCGAAAAACAAACGATTGGAGCAAAACGTATCTTATAAATCTTTCTAATCAATACAAGTATTTTGAACTTTCTGCTATTGCCGCTCATAGCATGAAAACACGCGATAATCCTTTGTTTGTTTGCGGAGAAGACTCACCAGAAGATGAAAAGCAGATGGAAAGAAAGATAAAACGAATTGTTGCATTTATCAATAAATCGGATAATATTACTTTTACTAATCACCTTATATTAGAAGATGCACAAGGTGTTGAAATGAATACGCTGAACACCAATCTTACTCATACCCCAAGTTTTATTTTTGATTTAGTTGTTGAGTTGCCTGGTCCCGAACTGATGAATTCTACTCAGCTAGGAATTGTTCGAAATGATTTTAGCCAAGTGTTTTGGCCTTATTTTAATAAAATAGAATTGTGGAAGACAGAACTAAAAGACATTAAATATTCGCACGAAAACATCATAAACATGATGGATACCTATCGAGAAAAAATAAGTGCCTTACACCCTACACTTCAGAAAGCAATTGACGAAAACGAAATCATGAATCAGTTGAAAGACGAGAACGAGTCGAAATCTACTTATAAGGTTTATTTTGGTATTACCTCCAAAAGTTATTTGCTGTCGCATTACCTACAGATGGAGGCTTTGGAAGAAAATGTGATGTTGTATGTAAAAGAAGAAATATCGAAAGAAACGGATATAAACAATGCTTGTCCGTTTTTATTTATGACGAAAACAATTTAATGTAAAGAGTATGCAAATACGAATTTTAAATATTCAAAAAGGAGGTTATACCATGGAGTGCCAGTTGTCTCTTTTATGGTCAGTGATACTTCTTGGCAATCGAGTTGACATGTCGGGTGATGTCGCTGGTTTTCTGTTCCTAGTAGTACATTTCGATAATTTTACCGAGAAGGAAAGAATCGACTATATGCTTAATAATATGTTAGCACACGGGGAGGATGCAAACGAAGTGGCGGAGTTGAGGGAAATGTTTGGTCACATGGAGCTTATAAAAAAAGTAAAACATAAAACAAAAGCCGAAGTGCGGTTGTACTCTTTGGCCCAACACATCATCAAAAAATCTCTTGATGAACAAAAGGGTGGTTTTAAAAAAACGATGGACGAATTAAGACTTACCTCTTTGTTCGATATGGTTTGCATTGATACAAAAGAGAATGATAAATCTATTTATATATGGCTTTTTTCGGAAGAAGAAAACGAGCGATGTATTGAACAAAACATTAGTGCCATAGTAGCGACTCTTAAAAATAAACTTATCATTAATTTATTTCCAGCACTTATTACTTCCATGGCCGATGAAATTTTGATGGAGCGGCTATTGAAACCCAAAGCCGAACATTTCTTTGTCAGTCAGCTTTTGTATAGCATACCTTCTCCCGAAAGCCTTTCCTCCTCTCATATCAATGTAATACGTGATGAAATGGGTAGCTTATCTTCTCCGTATTTTGAGGCGATGGGACTTTCACTATTTGAAATTGTTGATGATGAGTTTTCGGTAGCTACTTACGAAAAAATAAGTCGTTTATTTCTCGAGAAAACCAACGAACTTCGAACTCAGTTGAGCAACAAAATGGAGCATCATCCCTTGTTAAATCAATTGACAGAAGACAAAAGACATACCCTACGTTACAACGTTTACATTGGCATCACTTCAATAGATACCCTGCTTTGGTTTTTCCGTAAGCTAGGCATCGTGTCGGAAACTACCGAACTGTATTCACGCGAACAATTGAGCAACAAAATAAATCTTAAGAATTCACGTTTATTCATGTACATGAAACCGGTAGATGATATTAGATAACATAAAATCAAAAATTAATACTAAACAAGATGAGTAAAAAATTTGAATACATCGATGTCGAGAAGTTTTCGGGATTGCCCTCTATAGAGGTGAACGATGTAATAGGACTTGTTCGATTGGCCGAAGCCAATCATGTGAAATTTGTGTTTCGTTTAGGCGTGTTGAAAAAAGAAGATAAACCTTCCGATTTCTTTTTCCCGCTACACAATGTGGCTTATAGCATCAAAGCTCACGAATTTATTTTCTTGGAAGACTATTATCATGCCATCGAAAAAAAATTCCCCACAGCTACCGAGTATTACGATGCAGCAGCAGCGGGTTTCGATTTGTACGAAGAATACAAACATCATAAAAGCACGGGTGATGGCAAAGGCAATCGCGAAGATTTCGACATAGCCAAAGCTAAGGGGTATGTAAAAAATTTCGAAGTCTTTGTAAAGAAAAACGAAAAGTACAAAACAATTCCTCGCACATTGATACCCGAAGATAAAACCGAAAGCCCTATAAGTATTTGCGAATTCGCCTTATCAAAAGGTTTCGAGAATTATCAAGAGTTCGAGAAAGCGTATGATTTGGGTTATCCCGAAAAAACCATTTATGTGGAGGCTACTTCGAAAGGTTTCAAATCGTCAAACGATTATTTCGATGCGGTAACCAAAGGATTTACTTTACCATCGGATTACGAGTTGGCTTGCGAGAAAAGAATGGCAAACAAAAAAGAACTGGACGATTATCGCCTGCTTAAATCGGGCAATTACAAAAACCTCTGTTTCGACCAGCATCATTTAATCATGCTATTGCGCGAATACGACAATGGTAAAAAGTTTGTGATAGGCGAATTGTTCGAGATACTGGGCAAAGAACAAGAACGCTACAAACGTACTTTCCAGGGCAGCGATATGCAAACCCATTTGCCACTTTGGTACTCACGAGGCATTGATACTGAACAAAAATTAATCGACTATCTGAAAACAAGCGAAGACATCAAAAAGATAGGAACCTACAGCGAACAAATGAAACAGTTCGAAATATTTAGATTGATAAAAACAAAAGTATATGTGGATGCAAGCAATGTGGCTTACAATAGCCGAACCGATAAAACGCGCGCTCCGCTTTACAAAAACATTCGCATGCTGGTGCAAGAACTTGCTATTTGGAAATTTACCGACATCGTTGTTATTGCCGATGCTTCGCTAAGGCACCATGTGAAAGATGATAAAGACGAATTGCATCAAATAAAACGATTGGCCGAGTATTACGAATCGCCTTCGAAGACACAAGCCGATGAGTTTTTGTTGAAAGCCGTGAGACGAAACAAATGTGTTATTGTGAGCAACGATACGTTTTCGGATTGGCAGAAAAAAGACGAATGGTTGCGAAAAAATATCGACAATTTGCGTATTCCTTTTCTTATTGAAGTCAACGGACATGTATCTATGCCTGCTTTGGAAAGGGTGTTGGAAGAAAACGAAAAATTATAATCGGCCCTTTATCTTTCTTCGAAACAAAATTGCAATTCGTATTTCTTAGTTTCGAGCAAGGGTAAAAACTCGCAAAATTCTTCCACATCCTCATTGTTGTTTTTTAATATTTTTTCAATGTATTTAGAACTTTGCTCCCAATATGCTAATTTCGCTAATTGTGTTTGCATTTGCTTTTCTATTGCAGCAAAATCCGATTTCTCCTTTTTTAAATCTTTAGATTTAACCGAACCATCCATATCAAAGTCTAAATAATTTTCAAAGCGTGCAATTATACTAGTGACAGCAATAAATCTTATGACGTATTGATAAGTAAAGTATTCAATCGGATCTGAAGTGAGCTTTGCCATTTCTATCTTCGAAACGTATTTATTTATCTCTTTTTCTGAAACCGATTCGCCCAAAAGCATTTTGTTGGTGACGCTATTCGGTTGTTTTGCATACTTCGCCATTTTGTACATTATTGCATGGTAGGTATCTATTCTTTGTTCTATGTAATCTTCTATTGTCGGCATGAACTTAGTCAGCCAATTTACTTTTTCTAAGTACTCTAGAAATAGTGATACGCGGGCATCCTCTATATCTTTTGGTGTTCTAATGTCTGGTTTTATTTTTGTTTTTGCCATCGGTTTTATACTATTTTATTGGAGATAAATACAAGTTACTTTTTATGCATACACCTCTTGCCAAAGCAGAACTGCTGCAGTAAACCACCGCATAGCCGAAGTGCTAGGCAGGTGATGAACAACGAATGATTAAGTGATTTTGCGGTCTTTGGGAGCAATTTTGGCGGTGTATTGTGCCACAAATTTTTTGTCTTTCATGTGTGAGAAATAGAAAGAAGCGATTAAATACTTTT
>CAIWDF010000011.1 GCA_903911435.1 uncultured Bacteroidota bacterium | reverse complement strand
TGAACTCCTTTGACTCTTACATGAACTCCTTTGACTTCTTTTTGAACTCCTTTTTTTGCTAAATGAACTCCTTTGCCTCTTACATGAACTCCTTTTTTTGCTAAATGAACTCCTTTGCCTTCTTTTTGAACTCCTTTTTGTACTAAATGAACTCATTTGCCTTCAACATGAACTCATTTTCAGGTGCACTTTAACAAAGTAGGTGTGCACTTTAACAAAGTACGTGTGTACTTTAACAAAGTAGGTGTGCACTTTAACAAAGTACGAGTGTACTTTAACAAATCCACCCCAAAGTTTATACAAATCAATGCATACTATTATATAAATGTAGGAGATTTTTAGTACTATTTTCGATAATAGATATAAAACCATTCCTTTTCCCTTTCGACCAATTTACTCGCCAACATGGTTTCACCTAAGCCATGTGTTCTACTGGCTTACATATTTAACACCTCAACGAATAAGTGTGAAAATGAGGTGTGTAGGCTAATGGATTACTTAATTTTGCTGACCTGATTAAGACTAACCCTTTTAAAAAAAATGAAATGAGATGAAAAAAACAAAACTAATTTTTATCTTTCTGTTAAGCTTTGCGCTAACAGAAACAAAAGCACAACAAAGCACAATAGCCACAGGCGGTGAGGCTTCGGGTGCAGGTGGTACTGTAAGTTATTCTGTCGGACAAGTATCTTATACCAACATAACCAACTCAAACGGCTATATAAATGAAGGTGTTCAGCAACCTTACGAATTTTTTACCGTTGGTATTTCAACAAATAATAACATTAGTCTTGCTTATACAGCATACCCAAACCCAACAGTATCATCAATTAATTTGAAAGTAGAGAATACAAGTTTAGAAAATCTCTCTTATCAACTTTATGATATAAGCGGAAAACTTTTAATCAATCAAAAAATAACAAGCAATATTACTTCTATAACAATGGGAAGTTTTTCCAGGATTACCTATCTTTCATCGGCATAGCCACAGCGAGTTTATTTTAGTAATAGATTCTATCAAATCATCATATCTTTCAACATTTAAACAATTTATAATTTAACTAATCTGGCGAGCACGCACAAAAACACAATGAAAAAACTAATTTTTACAGCAATTCTATTTACAATCCTAAACACCAACCTATCCTTCGGGCAAGAAAAAGCAAAAGAATTGCCAGTGCCCAATGTTACATTATGCGGGGCAACAAAAGATAATGACATGGTTAAATATGCCGACCTATTAAAGTGCGATGAGTTAATGTTGCCCTACAAACAACTAAAAATTAAATCATTCACCTTTGTTTATGCCTTACCAGCTGACGGCAAAGGAGATGGAATTTTTATTGATATACCGAACACAGGCAGCAAGTTTAACAACCAAATATTGGATGTTTTGAAAAATGCAGAAGCCAAAAAAGTATATCGCCTATTGATTGAAAATGTAATTGTATACGATACCGATGGCACCAGCGAACGGAAGTTTACAGGCATCAACATAAAAGTGCAGAAGTAAAAACTAACATTAGTTTAAAATCCTAATTCAAAAAAATAGTATACTAAAACAGAAAAAGTATGAGAAAAACAATTACAAAAACAGCAGCCATCTTAATATTCGCTTTATGCGGTTTTATCAGTACAAACATGTATTCCCAAGCAAAACAACTTTGGGGGATGACACCCAAAGGAGGACAATATAATGGAGGTACCATTTTTAAAACCGATGGATCGGGAAATAACCAAACAATTCAACATTCTTTCCAAAGTGAAGATGGTAAAGTTCCATTTTTTTCGCACTTAACGCAGACACCTGACGGAAAGTTATGGGGAATGACTCATGAGGGGGGGGCAAACGGACTTGGAGTAATATTTCAGTATGACCCTACAGGTACCAATTATACTAAGAAGTATGATTTTGATGGAATCAATGGAAGTTTACCTCGAGGGTCATTATTGTTTGCGAATGACGGAATGCTTTATGGAGTGACAGAGTCGGGAGGTACAAATGATTGGGGTGTTTTATTCCAGTATGACCCTAACAACTCCACCTTCACAAAAAAGTTTGATTTTGACGGAACAAATGGCGCTCATCCTTATAGCTCTTTAATACAAGCAAGTGATGATAATTTATACGGTACTACTTTTGTAGGAGGGGTTGAGCAAGGTGTATTGTTTCAATATATACTTGGCTCAACAACCTGTATTAGTGTTCATACTTTTGATGGAACAGATGGTGCATGTCCTTTGGGGGAATTAATGGAGACAAGTTCAGGCAACTTATTTGGAATGACTAACTCGGGGGGATCTTGGGGTCAAGGTGTTTTGTTTCAATATAATTGCATCTCCTCTTTCTTTGCGGTAAGACAGAATTTCCAATCTGGACCGTTTGGTCCAGGTGGATCCCCTTGGGGTGCAGTAACACTAGCAAATGATGGAATGCTATATGGAAATGAAGGAGGTGTAATTTTTCAATATGACCCGAATTCATTTGCCTATAATGAGAAGGTGGTAATATCAGGAGTAAACGGTTGGGGTGCTTATGGGTCATTGCTGAATGGTAGTGATGGTAGCCTTTATGGAATGACAAGTGGTGGTAACGGGAATTTGTACAAATACAATCCAGGTTCATCTTTTATTACTACAATCCATGCCTTTTCAGGAGCTGACCAAGGTAGTGATCCACTGGGAGCTTTGACAGAAACAAGCGATGGAAAACTATGGGGAGTAACACAATATGGAGGGACAAACAATACGGGTTTATTGTTTCAAATCAATAAGGATGGTTCCAATTATGTTGATGTACATAATTTTGGAGAAGTTAACGGAAGCAATCCTACTGGTTCGTTATTGTTGGCAAGTGATGGTAACTACTATGGAATGACTAATAATGGTGGCAATGGTGTGATTTTTCAATTCAATCCCAATACCGCTACTTATACAACAAAATATAATTTTGACGGAATAACAGGGAGTCATCCTTATGGTTCACTGATACAAGCAAGTAATGGAATACTTTATGGAATGACTTCGGAAGGAGGGAGCAATAATTTAGGTGTGATATTTTCATTCGATCCTGTTACGTCTTATTATCAAACATTGTTTGAGTTTGATGGATGGTCGGGAGCCTATCCTCATGGCGATTTGTTGGAGGTTGGAGGAGTATTGCACGGAATGACTTATTTAGGAGGTTCAGAAAATTTTGGTGTAGTCTTTTATTATGATCTCTATGCCCCCCCAGGGCAAAATTTTACTACGACATTCGAATTTACGGGATCTAATTATAATTGGCCTTCTATTGGGAAATATCCTTATGGCAATTTAACTATGGGCAATGATGGTTATCTTTATGGAATGACATCTGGTGGTGGAGCGAATGAGGAAGGAGTATTGTTTAAAGTATATCCGTTTTCACCAATCCATCAAAAATTGTTTGATTTCGATGCTACTACCACAGGAAGCTATCCTAAAGGCAATTTAATACTGGCCAACGATGGTTATCTTTATGGAATGACATCTGCCGGAGGAGCGAATGATAAAGGCGTTTTGTTTCAATTTAATTCTATTAACAGTAATTGCAACTCAATGTTTTCTTTTGATGGAACAGTTCATGGAAGTAACCCTTCCGGCTCCTTATTGCAAGCCAATGACGGAAATTTTTATGGAATGACTCATCAGGGAGGAGCAAATGATAAAGGGGTGTTGTTTCAATACAACACAAATACTTCTGCAATGAACAATCAACTTAATTTTACAGGAGCCAACGGCCAACTTCCTCAATATGGAAACTTAATTGAAATCACAGTTTCTTCTGCCACATCTGCGGTGAGCACTTCTGTTTGTGCGGGTGCTACCTTAAGTGTACCTTATACTATTTCCGGAGGGTATGATGCAGGAAATGTATTTACAGCTCAACTTTCAGATGCTTCAGGTAGCTTCGCTTCTCCGGTAAATATTGGTAATTTAAATTCAACCATTGCAGGTACAATAAATGCAACAATTCCTTCAAATGCAACTTTAGGGACAGGTTATAGAATTCGTGTAGTTAGTACAAGCCCTGTTACAATAGGTGCTGATAATGGAAGCAATATCACTGTTAATGCATTACCAACAGTTGGTTCAACCGCGAGTTTATCAACAGTATGTACTGGCACAGCAGTCACCTTAACAGGAACTGGAGCAACCAACTA
>CAIWDF010000010.1 GCA_903911435.1 uncultured Bacteroidota bacterium | reverse complement strand
CTATCGCACGTGGCCAGTTTCCTATCGCACGTGGCCAGTTTCCTATCGCACGTGGTCAGTTTCCTATCGCACGTGGTCAGTTTCCTATCGCACGTGGCCAGTTTCTTATCACACGTAGCGATTTCTTGTTACACGTAGTCATTTCTTGCTACACGTAGCGATTTCTCATCACATGTGGTCCTTTCTTATCGTATGTCTAGCTTTTCACTTTTCCTCCATCCCCATTTCCCCTCCTTTTTCTCATATACATATGTATACCCTTAGTGTTTCTTTGTGCCTTTCTGCCTTCGCGGTAAGCAACACTTATCTTGAATCACGATTTAGAATTTAGTGCTTAGTATTTAGAATTTCTCCTTTGTGCCTTTGCGTCTTCGTGACAAGCAACACTTAGTTCGAATCACGGTTTAGAATTTAGTACTTAGTAATTAGAATTTCTTCTTTGTGTCTTTCTGCCTTAGTGGTAAAGCTAGAACCAAAATTTAATTCTTCAGAGCATCGTATATCACTTGCTGTATCTTGGTTCGTATACCACTTTTCGCTAGTTTATTATCATCCGCGTCTGGATTCACACGGTTCGATAGAAATACATACACCGTGCCATTCACCGGGTCGGCCCAAGTGAGGGTGCCTGTAAATCCCGAATGTCCAAAACTTTCAGGATTACACGAAAGCGAAACAGGACTTTCTTTTCCTGCACTCATCTCGGGTTTGTCAAAACCTATTCCTCTTCTATTTTCAAAACAATATTGACACCTAGTAAATCGGCTTACCGTTATCGAATCGATGTATCGTTTACCTCCATACGTTCCATTATTCATATACATCTGCATCAGCACCGCCAAGTCGTTCGCATCCGAAAACAATCCAGCATGCCCGCCAACACCTCCAAGCATGGCAGCTCCTTGGTCGTGTACATCGCCATGTATTAATTGTTTCCTAAATTTTTTATCGTTCTCCGTTGGTATTATCCTATCCATCTCGAATCGGTCGCGAGGTTTATAGCCCATTGTTTTAAGGCCTAGCGGAGCATAAAATGTTTTGTAGGTATACGCGTCCTCTGTCATTGATGTTTTCTGTTCAATTATTTTTTTAAGAAAATAATAGCCCAAATCGCTATACAGAAACTTGCCTTTTTCCTTTACGGGCGAAGCAATAATTTGGGTATACATACTGTCCTCATAAAACTTATTGATATAAAGATTTTCGGCCACCCGTTTGGTAAACACATCATCAGCCGATGTACTGTAAATTCCTTTTTTGTACATTCCCTTGTCCACCGTTTTTGTCCAAAAAGGAATCCAATCCTTCAGTCCTGCTTGGTGTGCCATCATTTCTCTTATCACTATATTTTCTTTATTTGTTCCAGCAAGCATTGGTAAATAGGTTACTAATTTCTCGTCCACATTTATTTTTTTCTCATCACTCAGTTTCATGATGCAAGGTGTTGAAGCGGCTATTTTAGTCACCGAAGCAAGGTCGTAGAGGTCGTCATTTTTTACTTTTATTTTTTTGTCATAGGTATGATGTCCAAACGATTTTTGATAAATCACAGCACCATCTTTCGCCACCAACACTTGACATCCAGGATAAACTTTATCCTTAATTCCTTTCATAGCAATGGTGTCAATCTTCGATAAAACTTTGGAGTCAATTCCCAATTCTTCGGGTATAGTGTATTTAAATCGTACCG
This sequence comes from uncultured Bacteroidota bacterium, assembly GCA_903911435.1. GTDB lineage: Bacteria > Bacteroidota > Bacteroidia > 2-12-FULL-35-15 > 2-12-FULL-35-15 > 2-12-FULL-35-15. Next base: position 22,274 of record CAIWDF010000010.1, on the reverse strand, counting down.
CTTTAGTGTTTATTCCTGTGCCAAGTTTAAAATACGAACTTGCTGTAACGGGTAATTTTCCAGTAGCAGCCACACCTCCGAAAATTAATTGTGCTGCATACGTCTCACTCAAATCATTGTCTTCATAGCTCACCACAATCCCATCAGCAAATTGAATACTATCCATCTTTGCAAGTATATATGGGTTTGCAGCCACATTCACAATCACCCTTGTTTGTTGTATCAACGCCTTCAACAAGTTCATCACTTGCGGTGTCAAACCAAAATCTTTGTCGGGTTTATTATTTGTATTTCCGAGGTGTACGATTACCAAATTGTAATTTTTTAATGCGTTCATCACCGTGTCGTATGCCGATTTCTTCGCTTCTTTATCAAGCCCAAAATGCTTTATTTCAGCATAGTTCGAAAGCGTTTGTTGAAAAATGGTCATGTCTTTGTATCCTAACGATAGCGATGCAATCTTCACACTATCGAGGTGTTGTATCGGAATGATGTCGTTCTTGTTTTGCAAAAGAGTTAAAGATGCCTCAGTAAGTTTTCTGTTCAGTACATCAGCCGAAATGGGGTTTAAATCTTTATACAGGTTTTTTGTTTTTATTTTCGAATACCGACTCAATCCACTCCAATCCTTTGCTTTTAATATTTTCAAACAGCGTTCATCAATTTCTGTTTGCGATACCAAACCACTATCAATCGCAGCTTTTATTTTTTTTATTGCAGTCGGTACATCTTCAGGGAACAGCAAAACATCATTCCCTGCCAATAGTGCTTTTAGTTCCACTTCGCCTGGTTTGTAAAACTTGCTTACGCCTTTCATGTTCAATGCATCCGTAAACACAAGGCCTTTGAATGACATCGTGTCTTTTAATAATCCAGCAACTATTTTTTTGGTTAATGTTGATGGTTGATTAGGAGTGGTATCCAAAGCAGGAATCGATAAATGAGCAACCATCATGCTGCCGAGACCTTGCGAAATAAGTTCTCTAAATGGATATAGTTCCAAGGTATCTAATCTTGCTCGCGATGATTTGATAGTAGGCAGTGTTTTATGCGAATCGCTATCTGTATCACCATGACCAGGAAAATGTTTTGCATTGGCCAATACTCCATTGTTCTGCATACCTTTCATATACATCAAAGCTTTCTTAGTCACATTGTATTTATTTTCACCAAACGAACGAGTACCAATCACAGGGTTTAACGGATTGTTGTTGATATCCACATCAGGAGCAAAATTTATTTGCATCCCCATTCGTTTGCATTGACGAGCTATTTCTTCGCCCATATTGTAAATAAGCGAATCGTTTTGAATAGCGCCTAATGTCATTTGGCGAGGAAATCGTGTAGTGCTGTCAAGTCGCATCGAGAGTCCCCATTCTGCATCAATAGCAACGAACAATGGAACCTTTGATAAAGCTTGATATTGATTGGTGAGTATTGCTTGTCGTGCAGGGCCTCCTTGAAAAAATATCAAGCCTCCAATTTTATATTGCTTCACTAGCTTTTTTATTTCGTTAACATGCGTTTTATCCTTATTCGAATATGCTGCCACCATGAATAATTGAGCAATACGTTCTTCGGGTGAAAGTGTTTTTATGACCGAGTCGGCCCAATGCGATTTCGAATCGTAAAAAGGAGGGCCTTGCGTGGAAGTATTGGTAATAAAGCCAAAGCAGATAAGGAAGAACGGTATGAATAATGCGAATCGTGTTTTTTTCATAAAATGTTCTCTCAAGAGAAATGTATATTTTGTTGGATAAAATTACTCATAATTAAAACTTTTGAGGTGGTTGTTTCTTTTTCTTTTCAACTATGTCTTGTTGATGGAAGTTAAAACTTGTTTTACTAAGAAGCTTCATTCATTAGTAGTTTCGCAGCTAACCAAATTTCTATTAAGCCAAACGATGTACAAAAAAATATTTAACTTGATGGTATTGATGACAAGTGTTCTTATTATTCAACTACTCACAGGGTATATCACTAATTATATCATACATCTTAATACAGGATTAAGTCCATTTAAAATAACAGCCCTTGCCATGGTGGCTCTGGTATTTGTGCTAGTGCCTTCTTATCGCTACATGAGTTCGAAAGTAGAAGTGATGATTGCAAGGTTGCTGCTTTCGGGAAGTAATTCGCTAGGGAAAACAATGGGCTTGTTGCTTTCCTTCGTTTTAATTTTCGGAATATTGTTTCTTATTTATCTATATCATTGGTTCAACATAAATATTTTCGATTATGTATCCAATGGAGATTTTAAGTAAACGATACAAATAGAAAATAAAAATCCCGATTAACGTTTCGTTAATCGGGATTTGTGATAAAAGCGGGTTGAACTAATTTTAATTCGCTAGAACAACTACCTTATTGTTTAACACTTCAACCACACCACCATTGATTTCGAAGTTTTCTACTTGCTTTTTGGTGTCAGTCACTTTTACTGTTCCTTTTTTCAAAGAAGCAATAAGAGGGGCGTGATTGTCAAGAATTCCGAACGAACCATCGGTGCCTGGAAGTTTGATGGCTTCCACTTCACCACTGAATAATTTCGTTTCTGGAGTTATTATTTCTAAATGCATTTTTTTAGTTTTGCTTTATTATTTCGTTTCAGCGATTAATTTTTTACCTTTTTCGATAGCATCTTCAATAGTACCAACAAGGTTGAATGCTGCTTCAGGATATTCATCCACTTCGCCATTCATAATCATGTTGAATCCTTTGATAGTATCTTCGATAGGTACAAACACACCTTTTAATCCTGTAAACTGTTCAGCTACGTGGAAAGGTTGTGATAAGAAACGTTGAACACGTCTTGCCCGCGATACAACCAATTTATCTTCTTCCGAAAGCTCGTCCATACCAAGGATGGCGATGATATCCTGAAGTTCTTTGTAACGCTGAAGAATGTTTTTAACACGCTGTGCTGTGTTGTAATGCGCATCTCCCAATACAATTGGAGTAAGGATACGAGATGTAGAGTCCAATGGATCAACAGCAGGATAAATACCTAACTCAGCAATTTTACGATTCAATACTGTAGTAGCATCTAAGTGGGCAAAAGTAGTTGCAGGAGCAGGATCGGTTAAGTCATCCGCAGGCACATACACCGCTTGTACTGAAGTAATAGAACCTCTCTTTGTAGATGTAATACGCTCTTGCATCAATCCCATTTCGGTAGCCAATGTTGGTTGGTAACCTACCGCTGATGGCATACGACCTAACAACGCTGATACCTCTGAACCTGCTTGTGTAAAACGGAAGATATTATCAATAAAGAATAAGATATCGCGACCGCCCGATTTTTCATCACCATCACGGAAATACTCTGCCATGGTTAATCCTGACAAAGCCACACGAGCACGTGCTCCTGGAGGCTCGTTCATCTGACCGAACACCAAGGTAGCTTGAGATTTTTCTAACTCTTTCATGTCCACTTTGGTCAAATCCCATCCGCCTTTTTCCATCGAATGTTTAAACTCTTCGCCATATTTAATAACGTTCGATTCAATCATCTCACGCAATAAGTCGTTTCCTTCACGAGTACGCTCTCCAACACCTGCAAACACAGACAATCCTTCGTATCCTTTTGCAATGTTGTTGATCAACTCCATAATCAATACAGTTTTACCAACACCAGCACCACCAAACAAACCGATTTTACCACCTTTTGCGTAAGGCTCTAAAAGGTCGATCACTTTGATACCTGTATATAATACTTCTGTAGAAGTACTTAAATCTTCGTATTTAGGTGGGTTACGGTGAATAGGAGCTCCGCCTTTGTTAGACACAGCGCCAATACCATCGATAGCTTCACCTACCACGTTGAACAAACGTCCTTTTACTTGTTCTCCAACTGGCATCATGATACCAGCACCAGTAGTTCTTACTTCCATTCCGCGGTATAAACCGTCAGATGAATCCATCGCTATGGTACGTACAGTGTCTTCACCTGTATGTTTTTGCGTTTCTAAAATTACTTTTTGGCCATTTGGTTTTGTAACCTCTAATGCTTCCAAGATGTTTGGCAACACGGCTCCTCCTTCGAACATTACATCGATTACCGGACCGATTACCTGTGATATTTTACCCTTTACTATTGACATTTTATAAGTTTGATTTATTGTTTTTTTTAAAATCGGATGCAAAAGTAACAATTAATATTATATGGTAAAATTTTGTTTGCAATATGTTGAAAAAATGTGGAAAAGAAATGGGGTCGGAGAGAGGGATGATGGTGGCTATGAGCCTGTGAAAAAAATCGAAGAATTTCCTTGCCGAAGGGCTAAACGAGAAGAAAGGCGAGGGCTGAAGCGCGGCCATCAAGCAATAAGCCAACCGTTTTAGGGCACGTTTGGCTTGTTGCATTGGTTTTGTTACTGTCCGCTAATGTAGTTTTCGAGGTTTTTGATGGTGTGTTTTTGTTCTTCGATTACGTATCGAACCAAATCACCAAGAGAAATTACCCCCAAAAGCTTTCCGTTGTCCATTACAGGCAAATGCCGGAAGTTTTTATCGGTCATCAACTGCATACAATCATCAATTGTTTGAGTTGGTGTAACCGAATACACATTGCCAGTCATGATTTCGCGGATGGCTGTAGAGTCGGAAGCTTTGTCTTTGAGCACTACTTTTCGGGCATAATCGCGCTCCGAAAAGATACCAACTAGCTTATCGTTGTCTACTACCATCACTGCTCCGATGTTCTTTTCAGCCATGAGACGCAACGCGTCAATAACCATGGTTTCAGGTGTTACGGAGCTTACACCTGTTCCTGCTTTTGCTTTAAGTACTTGATTTACTATTGCCATTGTATTTAGGTATTAAATTAATATTATTAATAGATTTTTGATGCCTAAATTAATAAAATTATTTGGATTCCTGAAAAATATTTTGTCGGATTGTGTTTTTGCTTTTTGGTTAGGGCTGAAATTCGCTTAAAAAACCGAAAAAGCATTGGATAAAAATGGAAGGTCGGAAGGAGGATTTGAGCAGTTTCGCTCCACTCGTTTTATACCATATTATAATGGTATACCTACTTTCTTGCTTTCGGGGGATAATTCCAAAGTTGATGCGGTACACCTGGCTTTTTGTTCAACATAAAGGAATGAATTGCCAAAACCACCACTTTCGTAAAGTTGTCTGATAAGTTAAAATCATCAACTAAAAACTATTTTATAAATTGCATCCATTATTTAAGCCAAGAAAATGATGGAACCTACAAGTTTGCAATCGCAGTTTTTAATCAATCCCGAAATAACGTTTCTTAACTTCGGTTCGTTCGGTGCTTGCCCGAAACCAATTTTCGAACAATATCAGCGTTGGCAATTGGAGCTGGAGCGCGAACCCGTCCAGTTTATTGCTTTCAATGGTGTGAACTATCTTCACGAATCGCGCAAGGCGCTTGCCAAATACATTGGTTGTGATGCTGACGATTTAGTGTATGTTACCAACCCTACTTACGCTATTAATATAGTAGCGAAAAGTTTGAAGCTAAACAAGGGTGATGAAATACTAACTACGAACCTTGAGTATGGCGCTATGGACCGCACTTGGCAGTACTATTGTGATGAACGTGTCGCAAATTACGTCCGTCAACCTATTCAATTGCCATTGATATCGAAAGAACAGTTTATCGAAGAGTTCTGGAAAGGTTACAACGAGCGAACCAAAGCCATTTTTATTTCACAAATAACAAGCTCCACAGCTTTGAAATTACCAGTGAAAGAAATTTGCGAAATAGCCAAACAACGAGGGTTAATAACCATTGTAGATGGCGCACATGTGCCAGGGCACATACCTTTGAGCTTGCAACACTTGCAAGCCGACATTTATACTGGAGCTTGCCACAAATGGATGATGGCCCCTAAGGGTTGCTCGTTCCTATACGTCAAAAAAGAATTTCAAGCACAGCTCGACCCATTGATTATTAGTTGGGGATATAAAAGCGCTGCTCCATCGTATTCGCAATTTCTCGATTATCATCAAATGCAAGGTACGCGCGACTTTTCAGCTTTCCTCACTGTGCCATCAGCCATCAATTTTATGAATGAAAATAATTGGGAACAGGTGTCAAACGGCTGTGCTCAGTTGGCTCGTCAGAATTACTTGAGGTTTTGTAACTTGTTGGGTTCACAACCGCTTTGCCCTATAAATACAGAGTTTCTGGGGCAAATGTGTTCCATCCCTATCAACACTCCTCAGCCCGAACAATTGCAACGACATCTTTTCGAACACTATAAAATAGAGGTACCTGTGATGCGTCACGAGTCTTACGTGTTTTTACGTTATACCATTCAGGTGTTCAACACACAAGCTGATTTGGATAAGCTTTATCAAGCACTTCAAGAGATTGAAAGCTCAACCGATTTGCTGAAAAAATAAATAGAAAACAAGGGAGAATAAGTGAAACGAAAGGTTACTTACAATTCTTTTTTACAATGTCTTTGGCTTCTTCAAGCTCCAATTTTACCGCCCGTTTAAAATCATCGCAGGCTGTATTGTCGCTAGTAGCGAGCTTTACAAGCCCTCGTTGGCAATAAGCTTCAGCATATCGTTCGTTCATCTTCAAAGCTCTATTGAAGTCGAGCATTGCATTGGCATAATCTTTTTTTCCGAGGTAAGCATTGCCGCGATTGTAGTACACATAAGCTGCCTCGAACAGTTTACTAGCAGCGGTGTATTTTTCAATGGCTTTGTCCCATTGCCCTTTCACCAATAAGGCATTGCCTTCGAAATAATGATTATAAAAATCGCCTGTTTGCGAAAAAGCTAATTTCGAAAAGCAACAAATAAAAAGAAATAAAAGCATCTTTTTCATCACGTCAAAAGTACTTGTTTTTTAATTAAAATACAAATTCAAAAGTACAAGATGAAAAACAGGAGGGCTTGAGGGCATAAAAAAAGAAGGATTCTTTTCTGTCATCCTTCTTTAGTGGTGGTCGCGAAGGGATTCAAACCCCTAGCCTTCTGATCCGTAGTCAGACGCTCTATTCAGTTGAGCTACGCAACCCTGTTTTTAAAATCGGTCACAAAGGTAATCAAAACATTTAATCTACAAAATGTATTGCAAAATCATATTGTAAGTTTGTGGAAATAAATAAAGAATATCTACCTGCTATTCATTATTTATCATACTTTTGCCTTCAACGAATTTAAAAATAAAAAAATATGATACCAATATTTCCAATTATTCTAGTTGTTTTAATTTTACTCTTACTTTCACTTTCATTTGTTTCAATTCAACAAGGTTCCATCGGTGTGGTTACGGTTTTTGGTAAATACCGAAGAATAATGGGTCCAGGATTGAACATGAAAATACCATTCATCGAGACCGTGTTCAAGCGTATTTCCATTCAGAACAGGTCAGTGGAATTGGAGTTTCAGGCCATCACCATCGATCAGGCCAATGTATATTTCAAAGCCATGCTTCTATATGCTGTTATTAATACCAATGAAGAAAGTATTAAGAATGTAGCCTTCAAATTTATTGACGATCGCAATTTGATGCAAGCATTGGTGCGTACTATCGAAGGAACCATTCGTGGGTTTGTGGCCACAAAAAAACAATCGGAAGTGCTTTCGCTTCGCAGAGAAATAGTGGAAGATGTAAAAGAACAAATAGATATAACCCTTGAAACATGGGGCTATCATCTCATCGACTTACAACTAAACGATATTACTTTTGATGAAACCATTATTAAATCAATGGCCCAAGTGGTGGCATCGAGCAATTTGAAGGCTGCTGCTGAAAACGAAGGACAAGCTTTATTAATTACCAAGACCAAAGCTGCCGAAGCTGATGGAAATGCAATTAAAATTGCTGCCGAAGCTGAGCGACTTGCCGCACAATTGAGAGGTCAAGGTGTTGCTTTGTTCCGCGAGGAGGTGGCCAAAGGAATGAGTCAAGCCGCAAAAGAAATGGAACAAGCTAATCTCGATACTTCTGTGATTCTGTTCTCTATGTGGACGGAGGCGATTAAGAATTTTGCGGAGTACGGCAAAGGAAACGTTATTTTTCTTGATGGTTCAAGCGACAATATGCAGCGAACCATGCAGGAAATGATGGCGATGAATAATTTGATGAAGCCAAAAGACCCGACTGTTCCAACAAAAAAATAATTCGTTGTTTCATCTTTGATGTTGAGTGCTGATGTTTTGTTCAATCTGTTAGCCCACGGTTGATGGTTTTGCATTTTCCTCATTCGATGATTCACATGCATCCATCATTCTATCGGAATAAATGAAAAAGAAAATCTTGATTTTTATTGATTGGTATCTTCCTGGTTACAAAGCTGGAGGACCAATAAAATCAATAGCTGCAATGGTTTCTCATTTTCACCAAGAGTTCGATTTCTACATCATCACCACCGATAAAGATTATGGCGAAGTTCAACCTTATCAAAACATTAAATCAAACGAGTGGATACTTACCAATGATTCGGTACATATCTATTATATTTCTCAAGAACAGCTGAATTATAGCACCATCCGTAGATTGGCTAATTCAGAAACTTTTCACTGTGTTTACCTCAATAGTTATTTCTCCGCTTACTTTTCTTTGTATCCCCTTTTGATGTCGAGATTTGGTAAATTGAAATCGCGTATTGTACTTGCTCCTAGAGGCATGTTAGGTGCAGGTGCATTGAAATTGAAAAGCCTTAAGAAAAATGTTTTCATTGCTACATCGAAGATTCTAAAACTTCACCGAGGAATTATATGGCATGCTACTTCCACTGAAGAAGCCAACGAAATAAGGTTGGTGTATGGCAAAGAAGCCAATATAATTACTGTTTCTAATTTGCAATATAAATTGGATAATGATGCAAGCAAACCAACTGTTTCGAAAAAAATCGGTGAATTGAATTTGTTTTTCCTCTCACGAATAACAGAAAAGAAGAATTTGATTTATGCTATTCAACTACTGAAACAACTTGAATTGCAAAATGAGAAAATTGCATTTTCCATTATCGGCCCAATTGAAGATAAATTGTATTGGGCGCAATGTTCGAAGTTAATTGAAACGCTTCCTCAACAAATCACGGTGAACTATCTTGGTGCAATACCGAATAATCAAATTGCCGAATACCTTGCCAATTCTCATTTTCTTTTCCTTCCTACACTAAATGAAAATTACGGACATGTGATTGTAGAATCACTAATGAACGGAAAGCCTTTGATACTAAGCGATCAAACACCATGGCGAGCGCTTGAAAAGAAGAAAATTGGTTGGGATATTTCGTTGAAAAACCTTGGTGAATTTTCGGAAGCGATTAGAAAGTGTATCTCCATGAATGAGTCGGATTACCAAATGATGTCACATCACGCATACGAGTACGTTCAGGACTACATTAATAATCCTGAATTAATTAATCAAAGCAGAAGCATCTTTCTCTAATCTTTTTTCTTGCTACTTTCCCAATCTTAATTACTTTTGCATACTTTTAAATTATTAATTAGAATTTATAATTCCTTATGTACATTTTAGGATTAAATGCTTTTCATGGAGATTCTTCGGCTTGTATTTTAAAAGACGGAGAAGTAATCGTAGCGTTGGAAGAAGAGCGCATCAGGAGAATAAAGCACTGGGCAGGTTTCCCTATCGAAGCAATAAAATATTGTTTGCAGGATGCTGGCATCACAATCAAAGATATTGATTACATTACCATTTCGAGAGATCCTTCGGCTAATGTGATTAAGAAAATAAAACATACACTCAAGAATAAAGTTTCGGTTTCGGCCATTCTCGACCGATACACCAATTCTAAAAAAATTAAGTCGGTAAAGGCTGTATTGGCAGAGGAATTAAGTGTTTTGGAGGGTGATATTAAAGCAGAGATACATAATATAGAGCATCACCGCTCACATCTAGGGAGTTCGTTTTTTGCATCTCCTTTCGAAAAATCAGCATTATTGTCTATTGATGGTTTTGGAGATTTTACTTCCACCATGACAGCTGTTGGAAATGGAAATCAGATTGAAGTGCTCGATACCGTTCTCTTTCCTCATTCGGCTGGTATTTTTTATACTTCCTTTACTCAGTATCTTGGATTTCCTAAATATGGTGATGAATACAAAGTAATGGGTCTTGCTCCTTATGGCAATCCCATTTATGTGGATAAATTGAGGGATGTGGTAGAACTAACCGATGATGGACTTTTCAAACTTAATCTCAAGTATTTTAAACATCACAAAGATGGTGTAAAGATGAGTTGGGAGGGAGGAGAACCCGATATTGAAAGTATTTATAGCGATTACATGGTTGAGAAATTCGGCCCAGCACGCAAACGTGAGGATGAATTAACCCAATACCACAAAGACCTTGCAGCATCAGTACAACGGTTTTGCGAGGAATTGATATTTCATATTCTAAATCATTTGCATAAAAAAACGGGTTTAGATAATCTTTGTATAGCTGGCGGTGTGGCTCAAAATTCTGTTGCAAACGGAAAAGTATTGCAAAATACTCCTTTTAAAAATATATACATCCCGCCTGCTGGTCACGATGCCGGTACTTCTATGGGCTCTGCTCTTTTTTTATACAACCAGATCTTAAAGCAAAAGCGGGCTTTGCCAACTTATTCGGGTTCTTTAGGAAGTCATTATTCCGAATCTGAAATTGAAAGTTATTTAAAATCGCAGAACATAAAGTTCGAAAAATTTTCGGATGAATTACTTTATGATAAAGTAACTGAATGTATTATTAACGGTGGAGTAGTGGGATGGTTTCAAGGGCGAGCTGAGTTTGGGCCTCGTGCTTTAGGGCATCGTTCCATCATTGCCGACCCAAGACGAGCGGATGCAAAAGAAATATTGAACTTAAAGATAAAACGAAGAGAGTCTTTTCGACCATTTGCTCCATCCATTCTTAAGGAGTTTGTTCCCGATTATTTTGCACATGCCGATAACGTCCCGTTTATGGAGAAAGTATATTTGATAAAAGAAAATATGCGGTGTAAAATCCCTGCAGTTACCCATGTAGATGGTACCGGAAGGTTACAAACGGTAGATAAAAATTTTGAACCAAAATATCATGCCTTGATATCGGCATTTAATAAAAAGACAGGGGTTCCTATTTTGCTCAATACTTCATTTAATGAAAATGAACCCATCGTAAATTCTCCTAGAAATGCATTAGATTGTTTTTTACGCACCAAAATGGATATGCTCGTTCTCGAAAACTTTATCGTTTCACGTTAATTCATGCTCAGTGTTTCTATTATAACTGTTTGTTTCAATAGTGCTGAAACTATTGAAAATACTATACAATCGGTTATCGAACAAGATTACAGCAATATTCAATACATTGTTGTAGATGGTAAATCTAAAGATGATACACTTAAAATTCTTGAACGATACAAAGAACATATCTCAATATTACTTTCTGAAAAAGATGATGGAATATACTATGCCATCAATAAAGGTATAGCGCTTGCAACAGGCGATATTATTGCCATACTGCATGCCGATGATTTTTATTGTAGCAATCAGGTGATTTCTTCTGTTGTAAAAACGTTTCAAGAAAAACAAACAGATACCGTATACGGAGATTTGCAATATGTACACAGGAATGATACTAATAAGGTAACTCGACATTGGATTGCGGGAGCATTTAATTCTGAATTGTTCCGCAAAGGTTGGATGCCTCCGCATCCTGCATTTTTTGTTCAAAGGAGTTGTTACATCAAATTCGGAGTGTTTAATACCGATTTAAAATCTTCCGCAGATTACGAAATGATGTTGCGTTTATTGGAGAAACACAAGTGTTCTACTCAATACATTCCACAAGTGCTTGTAAAAATGAGAGTAGGAGGTAAGAGCAATGTTTCTTTAACGAATAGAATAAAAGCCAACCGAGAAGATAAAAAAGCTTGGTTAATTAATGGACTCAAGCCGGGGATGTTTACTCTAATTTTAAAACCACTTTCAAAACTAGGGCAGTTCTTCTAGTTGATTTTTGGTGCAATTCGTTTATAAAAAGAAAAGCGAGGAAATATTTTTCCTCGCTTTTCTTTTGTTTGAGCTATAGTTCAAACTTAGAACTTAGCACGAATTTTCTTTTTCTTTCCTTTCGCTTTTCTAAAGATACTTCCATATTTAGACTTGTATAAGCTACTTTTTCCACGAATAACATAACTATAATAAACTGAAGTGGTAAGATAAGAATCCTTGTGTGAAGGGTCGCCTCGTTTGTAACCTACTTGGTTTTTATCATCCCATCCGTAGTTATTTTCTGCCGGGATTAATCCAGGTATTCCGTCTGTATTTCCTAGCTCTCTCCTACGATTGGCTAGTGCTTCGGATTCAGGACTCAAATCTTTTGGATTAGCATAGTTGCCACTAACATCATCAATATAATCTGTAAATGTTGTGCGCCAATTAAATTCCCAACCAATTCGGTGGTGTTTATCGATGGTAAATAACATACCTAGTCCAATTGGGATAGCAACATTTACTGCACTATAATTCTTTCCTTCAGTAGCCAATGGTCTTAATTTTACCCATTCATTATTGTAATATGTTTTAGGATTATAATAGAAAGGTGCAACTCCACCGAAAGCGTACATCTTAAAATCGTTTCTATAGCGGTAGGTATGACCTAAATCGGGCATTTCATAAAAAAACACTTGACCTGTTACAGATAATTCAATAATATCATCAGAAAAAGATAAATTTCTGCCAACCCGTCCTGGATTTGTGGATGTGTTATCAGCACCTTCCACGCGTACCCAATTTAATCCGATTTGAGCGGAAATTAAGGATGAAAATTTGTATCGAGCAAATCCTCCAGCAGTAAATTGAGTTTTAGAGAATTTCATATCCGCCACGAAATCTCTTCGAGTTGAACCTTTTCCTCCCATTTCACCTAAATAATTAGCCGCACCTGCTTGTACTCCAATATCCCAATTATATTGCGCAAAGCCAACAACAGGGAAAGAGAGAATTATAATTGCAATAAGTAGTTTTCTCATAGAATTCAATTGTTATATAAATCTACGTGCTCAAAAAATATTATCTATCTTCGCAACGTTTGCACAAAAATAGTAAAAAAAAACAAATGGACAATAAAATAGTAAAACTTTTTGATATTAAGTTTCCGTTAATTCAAGCGGGTATGATTTGGTGTAGTGGATGGGAATTAGCCTCTTCAGTAAGTAATGCTGGAGGCTTAGGTTTACTTGGCAGTGGAAGTATGTATCCTGAAATACTAAGGGAACAAATAAGAAAATGCAAAAATGCAACGAATAAGCCTTTTGGAGTGAATGTTCCGATGATTTATCCTGATGTAGACAAACACATCGAAACAATAATCAAGGAAGGAGTGAAAATTGTATTTACATCAGCAGGAAATCCAAAAACATGGACTCAGAAACTTCATGATAACGATATTACAGTGGTTCATGTTATCTCGAATTCTACATTTGCAAAAAAAGCGGAAGATTCAGGTGTGGATGCGGTCGTTGCTGAAGGTTTTGAAGCTGGAGGACACAATGGAAGGGAGGAAACAACAACCTTTTGTTTAATCCCAATGATTAAAGAAAAAGTTTCAATTCCTATAATTGCCGCTGGAGGAATAGCTACTGGTAGAGGAATGCTCGCTGCAATGGCTTTAGGTGCCGATGGTGTGCAAATTGGTAGCCGATTCGTTGCCTCTTTGGAATCATCTGCAAATAGTAATTTTAAAAAAAGAATCATTGAAGTAAATGAAGGAGACACTCGATTGATGTTGAAACGCCTTACACCTGTTCGACTTTTAACGAATAATTTTTTTGAAGAAGTTGAAAAAGCTGAAATAAATGGTGCTTCACTTGAGGAATTATCAGTATTATTGGGTAAAGGTAGAGCAAAGAAAGGGATGTTTGAAGGAGATTTAGAAAATGGAGAGCTCGAAATTGGACAAATTGCTTCTTTGTTTAAGGAAATAAAACCAGCAAAGACAATTGTTGAAGACATTATTAAAGAGTTTGAAGAAGCGAAAAAAGCACTTCTTAGATCTAATTCATAAAAAAAACATTCTAAAGAACAACATTAACATAGATGATAAAATTCGAAAGGTTTAAATTAGAAAATGGATTAAGGGTAATAGTACATCAAGACAAGTCGACTCCGTTGGCGTGTATCAATATACTTTATGATGTGGGTTCACGTGATGAAAACCCTGAACAAACTGGATTTGCGCACCTTTTCGAACATCTCATGTTTGGAGGAAGCATTAATGTTGCTAATTATGATGAACCATTGCAACGTGTAGGAGGAGAAAATAATGCTTTTACTACCAACGATATTACTAATTATTACTTAACACTACCAGCCGAGAATTTGGAAACTGGTTTTTGGCTTGAGAGTGACCGTATGTTAAGTTTGGCATTTTCTGAAAAAAGTTTAGAAGTCCAAAGAAATGTGGTAATAGAAGAATTCAAACAGCGTTATTTAAATCAACCATATGGTGATGTTTGGCTACTCTTACGTCCACTAGCCTATAAAGTTCACCCCTATAAATGGGATACCATAGGGAAAGAAATCTCACATATAGAAAATGCGAAAATGGACGATGTGAAAAGCTTTTTCAATCGTTTCTACAATCCTCAAAACGCTATCATGGTGGTAGCAGGAGATGTGGAATTCGAAAAGGTTAAACTTCTTGCGGAGAAATGGTTTTCATCTATTCCGAGAGGGAGTTTTGTAAAAAGAAATTTGCTAGTGGAGCCGCCTCAAAAAGAATGTCGAAGTTTGACGGTCGAAAGAGATGTCCCTCAAGACGCAATATATAAGGTCTATCACATGTGTTCACGATTTGACAATGAATATTACGCAGTTGATTTGCTATCTGATATTTTATCTCAAGGAAATTCTTCTCGATTGCACAATGAATTAATAAAAGAGAAAAAGTTATTTAGTGAAATTAACGCTTATGTGATGGGCGACTTTGACAAAGGATTATTTGTTGTTTCGGGTAAATTGACGAAAGGCGTTAGCATGCAACAAGCTGATGAAGCAATTGATTTAATTCTTGATAAATTTAAATTAGAATTAGTATTGGATGATGAACTAACTAAGGTAAAGAACAAAAGTGAAGCTACTCATTTGTTCGGAGAAGTTGATGTTTTAAATAAAGCAACGAATTTGGCTATAGCCGAACTTATGGGGGATGCTGAGCTTGTGAACAGAGAAACGGAAAAGTATCTTCAGGTAACTGCTGTTGAAATAAAGGAACAAGCGAATGTTTTATTCAGAAAAGAGAACTGTTCAACTCTTTATTACAAAGCAAAGGTTTAAACACATCCTATTACTACAAATAAAAAAGTCCCGCAATTGCGGGACTTTTTTATTGAAACAAATTAATTCTTATTTGTTAACAGTTTTTGCTAAGTCAGCACCTGCTTTAAATTTAGCAACTTTTTTTGCTGAAATTTTAATAGCTTTTCCTGTTTGAGGGTTACGGCCTGTTCTTGCAGCTCTTTTAGAAACTGAGAAAGATCCAAATCCTACTAACGCGACTCTGTCACCTTTTTTAAGTGATTTTGTTGTAGCGTTAACGAACGCATCTAATGCTCTTGTTGCATCAGCTTTTGTTAATTTTGCTTCTGAAGCGATTGCTTCAACTAATTCTGCTTTGTTCATTTTTTTTAATTTTTATTAGTTAATAATTGATTATCGACAGCAAATGTAAGTAGAATTCATATACGATAGTACGTTCAGAGGCGAAAAAATGTAAAATTGTTGATAAGTCGATGTTTTGTTAATAACTCGCCCTGTAACTCAACCTATCAAAAGGTTTGGTATTATATTTGTAGTGTACCTGCTTTCTTTGTGCTTATTCAACCATTTTTGTTCTTGTACATCCATCTATCAGTGTTTTTCAATTTTGTGATAATTATTCATTAACACTCTTAGTTTTCCAATCATTATTCACCAAAAAACCTCGCAAAAATTCGACTGTAGTCATACGTTTTTTTCCGGATAATTGTAAATCCTTGATGTGTAGGTATCCATCATCCACAGCTATCTTGAGATAAGTTTTCGAATCAGTCTTAATACTACCTATTTGTTGTTCGTGGGGCTTGCTCTCCATCTCAGTTTTGAACACCTTTAATGGAAATTCTTCATTTTTAGGACTTATAAATGCTGTATATGCCGTGGGGTAAGGGCTTAAGCCTCGAACAAAATCATGAATTTGAGATGGTGACTGCTTCCAGTTAATTTGACAATCATTCTTGAAAATCTTTGGTGCAAGTTTTACTTTTTTGTTTTCGGGCATCACACTTGATTGGTCAATCTGAGGGAAGATGTTTGTTTCAATTGCCACCGCTGTTTTTAATATAAGTTGAGCACCTAAGTGCATTAATCTGTCATGGACGATCTCGGCATCATCATTTGGTTCTATCGCGATTTTTTCTTGATAAATGATTTTCCCTGTATCTATTTCTTGTTGTAAAAAGAAAGTGGTGACCCCAGTTTCTTTCTCTCCATTAATAATAGCCCAATTTATAGGAGCAGCTCCCCTGTAGTTAGGAAGCAATGAACCATGCAAGTTAATTGTTCCTTTGGGTGGCATGCTCCAAACCACTTCTGGCAACATTCTGAAGGCAACGACTATTTGAAGGTCGGCATTTAGCTCGCGCAATTGACTTAGAAAGGATTCATCCTTAAACTTCTCAGGTTGGAGAATGTTTAATCCGTTTTCCAATGCGTATTTTTTTACAGCCGACTGCTGAATTTGTTGTCCTCGCCCTGATGGTTTGTCGGGCGAAGTGATTACCGCGACAATGTTTTTTTTGTTTTTTACAAGTATATCTAACGATTGCACTGCAAAATCTGGGGTTCCCATAAATATTATTCTCATATTCTTCTATATAGCTAGTTAAGTAAAGTATTCACTTCACAAATATAGATTATAAATATATAGTGTCTTGAATTAAACAATTTTTGATTTCGATTGTATAATTTATCGACTGGCTGATTCAAATCACTTTTGTGTATCAAATTATTAAATATCTTTGTTTTCGAATTAAAGGCATAAGCTTATTGTTAGCATGAAGAAATTGAATTGTGTATTATTGATTGATGACAATCCGGGAGACAACCGTTTGCACAAGATTTTGATTGAAGAAATGAAAATTGCAAATCAAATTCAATCGGTGGAAAACGGTGCTGACGCATTGGCATATATAAAAGACTCAAGTAAGACTTTACCTGACTTGATTTTTTTGGATATTAACATGCCAGAGATGAATGGTTGGGATTTTTTGGCTGAATACAAGAAACTTGATCGTGTGAAAAAGGCAAACATTGTTTTAATAGTGCTTTCAGGTATTTCGGATCCTGATGCAATTAATAAAGCTCCCGAAATAAGCCAGATTTCGAATTTCGAATTGAAGCCCCTTACTAAACGTGTACTAAACGATATTCTTCGTAACTACTTTTAAACTTAATTTTGTTGTTGTAGCTTTGTTATGATAGATTCATTTAAGTCTATCACTAACGTTTATTCGATTGCTCAACTAATTAATAATCTGTGTTGCGAAGCCTTATACATAAGGATTTTCTTCATTGTTTCCCCAATTAAAATAGTTATTTCACGTATAGCCAAAGTTGTTGTTTGAGTTGAAAATTAGGAATGATTTATTTTATTATTGTCGCCAATCAGTTTATTATTATTTTTGTCGACCTAAAATACAAACCAGTGTTTTTGTTTAACATTAATTTTACTAAGCAAACACAATAGGTTTGTTTTTTTTTCGTTAGAGTAAATAAAAGAGAAATGATGATTTTTGGCAAAGAAATATGGATGAAGAGTGGTTTCACTAAAATGTTACTGCTTGTGTTTGTATTCCTATTGAATATTCTACCAATATCGGCTCAATTTAGTTATAAAATTGAAGGTGTTGTTAAAGAGAATGAAAAAGGACTAGGGGGTGTGGTGGTGACTCTTTCGAATGACGAATCGGGACAAGAAAAAGTGGCGACTACCAATTCTTCTGGCTCGTTTTCGTTTAGTTTAAAGCCAAATGAAGAATATTCGCTGACCGCAACTAGAGCAGGATATGTAAAAGTGAAGTTATTGTACTCTACCATTGGTTTTTCGGACGAAGAAGAAAAGGATTTTAAAGGAGTTTCGAAACCAGAAATAGAACTTTTCAAACTGCCAGCCGATACAATACTGGCAGCAAAGATGAACGAAGCTTTTGAGAGTCCATTGATGAGCTATTTTTACAGCTCAGGTAAAACAGAATTAACCTCAGATGACGATATAAGCTCAAGTATGCGTTTGGAATTTTTGAAATATCAAAAGATTGCTGACCAACAAAACAACAATGGTGCATTAACGGAATCTAAATATAAGGCTGCCATTTCGAAAGGGGACAAAGCTCTTGTGGTCAAGAATTACGACCAGGCAAAAGCTGGATATAGTGAAGCTTTAGTTATTAAACCAGAGGATGCGTTAGCCAAGTCGAAACTTGCTGAAGTGTCGAAAGCTATGTTGGATGAAGCCGAGAAAGAAAAACTTGCGAACGAGAAAGCAATGGCTGAATCAGCCGAAAAGGAGAGGCTAGCAAAAGAAAAATCGATTGCAGATGCTTCAGCTTTAGCAGAGAAACAACGACTTGCCGCTGCCGATGAAGCGGAGAAAAAGAGACTTGCAAAACTAAAGGCAGATGCAGATGCGGCTGACCTTGCAGAAAAGCAAAGGATTGCAGCTGTTGAAAAAGCAGATGCAGACAAACTGGCAAAAGAAAAAGCAGCCGCAACAGCCGCTGAACTTGCCGAAAAACAACGAATAGCTGCAGCAGAAAAAGCGGAAGCGGACAGAATAGCAAAACAAAAAGCAGATGCTACTGCCGCTGAGCTTGCAGAAAAACAAAGGATAGCAGCTGCCGAAAAAGCAGAAACATTAAGGATAGCAAACGAAAAGGCTGCTGCCGAAGCGGCTGAACGCGAAAAAATAGCAAAAGAAAAAGCAATTGCTGATGCTGTCGAAAAAGAAAGAAGAGAGAAAGAAAAGATAGAAGAAGAAAAGGAACGGGCCATAGCTGCTGCTGAAGAGAAAGCTCGTTTAGAAAAAGAACGCTTGGTTAGTGCACTTGAAGAAAAATACAAAACATATATTGATAGGGGAGATTCGGCAATCAATGAACAAGATTATGGTGCTGCGAAAATAGCGTTTAATGAGGCGCTCAAGGTTAAGGAGAATGAACTCTATCCAAAGAAAAGAATTGCTGATACAGAGACATTAAAAATAAAAGATGAGCAAAACAAAAACGAGTTGGCTAAAAAATATCCTAAGGGAGTAACCGAAGAAATAGTAACTGAGAATAATATTAGAGTTACTAGACGTATTGTTGTTACTGGCAATAAAGGAGTGTTGTATACCAAACGTGAAACCAACTTTGGCTCAATCTTTTATTTTAAAGATGGAGTTGCTATAACCGAGAAGGAGTTTACGCGCGATACTTCCGTTAAGAAATAGCGCGCTTAAACGTTTTATAATTTATCCATTAATACTTTGTATAGTTTTACCATCGAATCAATATCAGATTTGAATACTTTTTCATTTGGCGAATGTACATTGTCTTCAGGAGCACCTACAAAGCACCAATCCCAAGGATTAGAAGACATTTGTAATTCTTTCGCATCGCTTCCTCCACTACCCTCTACTTCCATTTGATAAGGGATTTTCGATTTGCTTGCAATGTCGAGAATTCTATTGATGTAGGACTTTCGAGGAACTAAGCTATCGCGCAACGACACTACCACACCTTTTCCATGAGGAACACCTTCTGTGACCCAGGTGATGTCGGATATGAGCGCTTGCTTTACTTTATATTTATCATAAATAAACTTTTGAAGGTAAGAGACTGAGCCTCCACCATGCTCTTCCCAACAAGAAAATACAATAATTCCATCTTTAAGTGTTTCGGCAAGTTTAAGGGCATTCCAAACACCCAAACGATTGTCCATGTAGCAACATTGCACGTAATCTTTGGTTTCGCGCCATTCTGGTTTAAAGGTAAGTTCGGTGCCTCTTACTAATTCGCGTTTGTATTTATAGGTAATTGCATTTTCTTTGTCAACATTAAGTGTGCAATCAATAGGTCCTTTCTCGTCTGTACCCACCAAATGAAATCCATCCACAGTTCTAGGGCCACCAATTTTCACCAGTTGTTTTCCATATCGAACCGTGAACCCGATGCTGTCGATATGAGCAAATACAGCGGTGCGTGGTTTGCCAAACACCAAAACAATACAGTCTTGAAAGCCTTCGCCCGAAAACACTTTTGGTTTGTGTTTCCATTTCTTTTTATGCTTGTCGATGTACTTTAATAAAAAATTGGTCATTGCAACCTCATTGCCCGATGGAGCATGAATGGCGCACATTTCTTGTAATAGTTTCATTTTGTTTTCCTTTTTATGATTGCAAATTTACATTTATTAACCGTTGACTTACAAATTTGCATTCGAATTAATGTATTTAATATTCAGGTTATTTATTTTCGAAAATAATTCTTGTATTCGAATGGCTTCGTTTTTACGAACCGAAAACACGAGGCAACAATTTAGTTCTAGTTGTTGCGACCTTATTTCCAAATGCTCGTCCTTTATTAGTTTCATCACATCGTTCATTTGTAAATACTCGAATTTTATTTCGTAAAGTTCTTTCACGATTTTTTCGATAATGGTGGCATTGTTTAGTGCATCCGCAGCAGCTTGTTTATATGCATTTATCAAACCACTCACGCCAAGCAAAGTGCCCCCAAAATACCTAACTACCACAATTAATATATCTGATAAATCTTTCGATTGTATTTGTCCTAAAATGGGCTTACCAGCTGTGTTCGATGGTTCGCCATCGTCATTAGAACGAACGGTGAGCTTGTCGGCACCCAAGCGATACGCATAACAATGGTGGCGAGCACTATGATGTTCTTTTCGTAATTGTGCTAAATAAGATTTTATTTCCATTTCGTTGTTCACCGGAAAAGCGTATGCAATAAATTTACTTCCCTTGTCTTTAAAAAGCCCTTCGCACGGATGAGCAATTGAAAAAAACGAATCTTCGAATAACATTTTACAAAACTAATAAATTGCTCAATAGTGGCTGGTAGAAAGCAAACAAAATATTATAAGAGAGAAAGATTTGAATGTTTAATTTGTTTTTAACTATTTTTCCATCTACTTTAGCAGAATATTTCCAATTAGAATGCTCTCAACCTACATTGATATCGAGTACAAGTCGCAGTTATTAGTAATAGCTTCAAAACTTAACAGTGTTGAATCCGTTGATTTATTGTTAAAAAAAGTTCAACTTGAATATCATATTTCGGACGAACTATTGAATGATATTTGGGTGGTGCTTAACGAGGCGGTGACCAATGCCATAAAATATGGCAATAAGTTCGATAGTAACAAAAAAGTGAGATTGTCGTTCGATGTGGTGGAGGAAAGTAATTTGCGTTTTAAAGTACAAGACGAAGGCGAGGGCTTTCGGCCAGAAGATGTTCCAGACCCTACTTCGCCCGAACGCATTTACGAAGCAAACGGAAGAGGAATATATTTAATGCAAAAACTTGCCACAAAGCTTGAATATTTGAACAACGGGAATACCGTTTGTGTGTATTTTGCCATCAGCTAATTAGGACGTTTAGTTTGCGTTTCCCTCATCCCAGCAACCCGATTTAATTGCGAGCACTTGTTTTTTGGCTCAAGTTTGAGTCCCTTTTTCGTTTTGTTTTGCTCATTTTAGAGTGCGATCTACCAAAATCGCTAATTTCTATTCTAAATATACATCCCAACTTTATACATATATATATATATATGTATCCCCGAAAAATCTTCACCTTAAATCAACCTGCCCCAAAAAGAATAAAGTTTGGTCACAATTTATTTTCGCCACACTTTTGGTTTGTCCCCTCATCGTTTTTGCTTTCGTGAAGATTGACAAACGCGAATGTCCTTTCTGAAAATAAGCTTGGCGAACTCGCCTCGGACCAATTCTTATCTGCCAAAGTGAAATTCTTATTCGCCACGAACGATTTCTTATTCGCCAAAGGCAAAGTCGAACTCGCCACGAACGATTTCCTACTCGCCAAAGGCAAAGTCGAACTCGCCACGAACGATTTCCTACTCGCCAAAGGCAAAGTCGAACTCGCCACGAACGATTTCTTATTCGCCAAAGGCAAAGTCGAACTCGAATGAAACCGATTCGAACTCGAATGAAACCGATTCGAACTCGAATGAAACCAATTCGAACTCGAATGAAACCGATTCGGACTCGAATG
>CAIWDF010000009.1 GCA_903911435.1 uncultured Bacteroidota bacterium | reverse complement strand
TATTCTTTAATAACTTTAAAAACACTTTTAATTTCACCTGAAATATCGAAGACAGTTACAAAATAGACCCCTTTTTCATACGTTCTGAAATCAACTTTTGTAATATTGTTTTTAGTAAATGATACATTTTCAATCACAGCAAGCTGTCTTCCCGAAACATCAGATATTCGAATGATGTTTTTAGCATCACTTAAATCACCTTCCATATACACAAAATCTCGGGTGGGGTTAGGGTAACTTTTAAAACTTATTGCGCTTGAAAAATTACCAATAAAAGTTGAAAGAAGCGTGTCAGGTTGTTCAAATCCTTGTGTTAAAATACGGTTTGATGAAAAATATGTTGTTCCCATCGTTTCACCAACAGTGGCTGATAGGTTACCAGAAGCATTAACAGCGGAGTTTCCGTATGGAGAAATAACCGAACGAGAAATGCTTTGAGAAAACAAACTAGCGTGAAATGTCAACAAAAACAAGAACAGAAATTTCGATTTAATTTGTGCCATATTATTTACTATTTATCTCAACAACGTAACAACCCCTTTACGATTAAATTCCTTGCCTGAAGAGGTTTTATAATAAAGTTTATAAACATAAACACCCAATTCACAAACGTTGCCACTTCTTGTACCATCCCATCCTTCTTCCGCTTTTGTGGTGGAAAAGATATTTTCTCCGAAACGGTTGAAAATGTCAAGTTGGTAACTAGCATAATTTACCCAAGTGTTCGAAGGTTTAAAGATTGGATTTACGCCATTAGGAGTAAATGCGTTTGGAATGTATACTTCTGATTCTTGCTTTGATGTAGAAATATTTGAAAAACTGGTGGTATTAAATCCGTAAAAACTTCCTTGAGCTTCTATTTTGTAGATAAAATTTCCTTCTCCTTTAAGTACATTCGAAACATCATCAACGTAAGTGGTTTCCTGCTCTCCGAATGAAACCACCGCAATTGGATTAGTGTCGAAAACGCCATCAATTCCTCTGAAAATATTACAAAATAAAGGAGTTGTGTCAGTTGCTCCCCATTCCTTGTATTTATTCCAAGTAAGTGTATTGGTAAAGGTGGTGTGATCACCAACCGATTTTAATAACATCGTTCTGCCTATGTTCGACTCCATGCCATCAAAACCACAGCTATCAATATTTACTACTTTATAGTAATATGCATTTTTATCTGCCTCAACTGTCAAATCGGAAAATGAATTTAATGGATACATTGATGGAGCTTGAAAACCAACAAATTCAAATGCAGACGGGATATTTACAGTCGAACGATAGATATTGTATCCTAGAACACTAGCCGTAGTATCCACAAAAAAGTCTACATCAATTTGGTTAGAACTCACAACTGTGGCAGTAATTAGTTCAAGGAAATTAGGCGGGATAGGAGCAGTGCAAAAGAAACTTCTTCGATTGGAGGAGGCCAGTTTGGTGCCTGAAAAATCGTACGCTTCTACCTTAAAGTAATAGGTTGTCAATGGAATTAAACCAGTAGCGGTAAAGGTAAGCACCCCAGCAGGAACACTTCCAATATAGGTGTAAGGACCAGGAACAACACCTGATGATTGATAAATTCTGAAACCAGCCATACCTGTACCGATGGTTGGATAGTCATTCCAATTCAGAGTGGCACTATGATTACAAATGTCAGAAATTGTTGTTAAGTAAATTGTTTTTAAACTTCCACCCTGTAGTCCATTATTACCACATGAATCATATGCGGATACCCTAAACTGTTGCGAAGCAAGGTTAGCGTTATTGGTTAATCCTGTATAGGTATAATTAGTGCTATTAATTCCATGAGTAGAATCAATCATAATCCAGCTTGCGCCTATCAACTCATAGATGATATAACCTGCACAATCAGGTGAGGTACTCGTATTCCAATTCATCATGGCGTTGTTGTTATTATCTACGCTCAAGGTGTCGAGGATTGGAGCTGTTGGTGCAATGGTATTATGTAATAAATTACTACCATCCACCGAGGATACCGAGGTGCAACCCGAATTGTCAGTTATGGTAACGTGGTAATTGATGACCTGATTGAATGTGTTGCAAATATAAACGGTGTCAGTGAAATTTAAGTTACTTGTCGTTCCAACCACAGTCCAAACACCTGTAGGGAATTCCACAGAAACAGTGTAGATACCACCTGACGAAGCCAGAGGAGGTGTGATGGATTGGTTCCACGACAAATTTGCTATTCCCGCTGCAGGTGTCACGTTTAAGAAAATAGTTTTAACAGTATCCAAAGCAGGCGATGTAATATCGGGCCCAACTCCAGTATTGTAAACAGCCACTACATAAAAGTAGTACATGGTTGTATTACCACAACCACAAGTGTAGGTAAAACTAGACGTAGATAATGGGGTGAGATTGCCACCAACTTGCGTATAGCCACTTCCTGCAGTGGTGGAGGCATAAACCTGATAATATACGAATTCACCTAAAGGGTCGTTAGAAGGAAGCCAAGTAACAGTAATGTTGCCATTTGGTAAAACGCTAACACAAGTCACTTGAGGAGATACTACTACTGCTTTAGCTTTGGTTTGATACAAGGCGAAAAGCAACATTAGGTATACTATTTTCTTAAACATCTATAATTTTTATAAGAGCACAAATATAATGAAAATAGGTAGTTGATAATCAAATTTTCTATCCTTTTTTACCAACCACAAGTTCAATCATCGATTCTCGACTAAAATACTCATTTGCAAGTGCTTTAATTTTTGATGCTGAAATTGTTTTTACGGTTTTAAGATAATTGTCGAAATAATCGTAATCAAGACCATATTGCATAATCCCTTTGAAGCGTTCGGCAAGAGCAAAAGGTCCGTCAACACTACGCAAGAAGGTTCCTAATAAATAATTTTTTACTAATTCTAACTCATCATTTGACACCAGCTCTGTTCGCATACGGTTCATTTCGAAATAAATTTCCTCAATCGCATTTTTACAAACATCAGCTCCAACTTCTGTAGAGATGAAGAAATAACCTGAATGCTGTAGTGAAGCCATACCTGAACCAATACCATAGGTGTAACCTTTGTCCTCGCGAATGTTTGACATCAAACGAGATCCAAAGTATCCTCCGAATATGGTATTCATAACTAATAATGATTGGAAATCAGGATGAGTTTTATTGAACATCACTTTGCCAATTCTAATAGCTGATTGAAGCGCGTCTTCTTTTAATATTAAATGCTCATTTACTTTGGTGGTGTCCAGCTGAATTGTTCCTTTTTGTAAGTTGTTCGATGCTAACCAATCATTTCCTCCAAAATGTTCATCTAATAAGGAGAACACATCATTATTTATTTTTCCTGCAATTACTATTTTGCAACTATTTGCTCTGTAGTAATTGGAATAAAACTTCTTAACTAATTCACTGTTGATTGAGTCAAAATCTTGCTCTTTCACATTTACTCCATAAGGATGATTAGCCCCAAAAAGTAGTTCAGTGAAACGCTTACGTGCCACGTTAGCTACCTTTTGTGAATTCACCAAGAATTTTTGTTTTTTATTTTCAAGATGAATGCTCAATTCCTCTTCAGGAAAAGCAGCATCTTTAATTATTTGCTCAACCACAGGTATGGTAGCTTTCAAATGTTTGTTGAGGGTATACAATACCACCGATGCATGATCTTGTTCTACATTAATCCCAAGAAAGGCACCATAATAGTCGATAGCGTCTGCAATTTCAGAAGCTGACATTTTACTTGTGCCTTCTTCCAACATCGCATTAGTGGTTGCAGCTTGCAATGGCAAATCTTGTTGGTACATCCCTGCCGAAAAAATAAATTCTATCCTAATCAGTTCTTGACTTCCTGCATTAACAGCATATACGGGAATTTTGTTTTTTAGATGCTGTTCAGTGGCATGAATCATTTCTATCTTATCGACTGTTTTGAAATGGGGAGGAATGGTTCTATCAAGTGATGTCATACTTCGTTTATTGGTCTAATTAGAATTTGTGATTTCTTTGATTGAAAGTTAAATATCGGGTATTTTGTTTGGACAAAGATAGTTTTTTTCATTTTCGAATCAGATTGAATTATATTCAAAGTAAAATATTTTCTATCTTTACACTTTGTAATGCTTAAAATCAACAAAACTTTAATACCAAAATCAATTTTACGAATGAAAAAAATAGGAGCAACCCTAATCATACTATTTACTTTTAATTTCTTTTCCTATGCTCAACTTGCACTTCCTCTAGCTCCTATGCACAATTTGGAATGGCATTCCAGTTTGCAAGAAGTACATGAATTATCGAAAGCTACTCATAAACCAATATTCGCATTTTTCACAGGTAGCGATTGGTGTGGATGGTGCAAAAAACTTCAGCGCGATGTGTTTGCTAAGCCCGAATTTGTGGAATGGGCAAGTAAGAATGTAATCTTGCTAGAACTCGATTTCCCTAGAACGAAACAACTTCCTCCCGATTTAGCTCAACAAAATAGTGGTATGCAACAGGCTCTTAAAGTAACAGGTTATCCTACTTGTTGGATTTTGTTTACCGCCAAAGATGAAGCTACTAACAATTTTAATCTTGCTCCAGTTGGTTCATTAGGTTATCCTCAAGGTGCAGAAATAGGAAATGAACAAATAAAGTTCTTAAACGATGCGAATAAAATAATGTCGACTATTAAGCAGAATTAACATTATTCAAATTTCGCAATAGTAATTACCGAACATTAATCACTTTTTCATCTTCTATATACACCAATAATTTTTCGGTGACCGCATAGCCCATTTCAATCAAAAGGTCAGAATATTTCAGAATCTGTTCCTTGTGTTTCGATTTCACTTCACCTGTTTTGTAATCAATAACCACAGCTGATTTTTCCTTTATCAACACTCGATCAGGTCGGAATAACTCACCCGATAACGTAATAATTTCGGCTTCGTTTCGTACAGTAAATCCTTCCGAAAAATAGTCCTTTAGTTCTGGCAGATTTACAATTCTAGTGATTACTTCAATCAAATTCGTTTTCTCTTCATTGGTTATTAATCCCTGCGCACACATTGAGTATAGTGTAGGTTCAATGTCAGCCTTTAATTTTATTTTCGATAATGCGGAATGCACAATTAAGCCATATTCTTTCTTTGAATTAGCCATTTCGGTGTTCCAAATACTGGGTGCAGCTGCTCGCATTTTTATGTTCTCTCTCCATTGATTCGAATTAAAGGCGCTCAACGAATAATTCAAAGTCTCCTTTTTAGAACCAGTTGATGAGGTCTTGTGAGCTTGAGCGATTCCAAACATATACACGTGTTTCGCTTCATTCCATTCGCCTTTTTGATCTAAAAAATGGGCAAACATATCGGAGGCTGACCCTAAATTGGAAGGTGTTTTGCTTGGCTTTCCAGTGAAAACATACATACGTTCTTCTGCTCTTGTTAAGCCAACATAAAGAACATTTAAATTGTCGAGCAATGATTTGTTTTTTTCATCTTCATACAATTCTCCGTATTCGGTTTCTTCTAAACTCACACTAGTTGGAACCAAGGCAGATGGTAAGTTTGCCAGCTTGTCCGAATGTAGTTCTATCCACAAATTATCCTTTCCATTGGTTACTTTTCCGTTTAAAAAAGGTAAGATGACAACAGGAAATTCAAGTCCTTTTGATCGGTGAATGGTCATGATGTTCACAGCATCCATACCTTGAGGCACAATAAGTGAAGCTTTCCGTTTCTTTTCCTCCCAATACGCAATGAAATCATTCAGATTGTTGTTTTTCTTTATTGAGTAATTGAGTACTTCGTCCAGAAAAAACTGTATATACGCATTCGGAGTTTCGTTTAGTTTGAATACACGAATCAGTTCTTCACAAAGTTCGTAAAGTGCCATCTTTGATAAGCGCAAAGTACTAAATTCTATGTTCACAGATTTGATTATCGATAGTAGACTGGATTTGTTTTTTGTTAAAAGGGCTTCGTGTATAGAATCCGTTTTAAGGTAGTTGCACGAAACAAGATATTCCAATATCACCGTTTGAGCAATTTGATCACTCGTATTCGCAATGAATTTTAATAAAGAATGAATAAAACTAATTTCCGAAGAATTACTCAGCAACAGCGAGTCAGACGAAATTACCTCAATGCCATTTTGTGTCAAGAAATTGGCAATGTCGCTACCATCCGTATTTTTTCTAACTAGTATGGCAATGTCCTTTAATTTGTAATTGTCAAGCAGCAGTTGTTTTATTGTTTCAAGTGTTTTCTCTTTGTTCAATGTTCTGAAATCTTCTTTCTCTCCTTGAACAAATTCTATTTGTGCCAAACCTCCCGTGTTTTCGGGTTTAAACCCTTGTTCCAAATCTTTATATATCGATTGATATTTAAGGTTGAGGGCATCTCCAAGTACTCGAAATATGGAATTATTAAACTCAATAAGCTCTCGTTTACTTCTGTAGTTTTTATCTAGTATTTGCGGGTTGTGATTGCGTATCAGCGCGTCTTCGCGTTCAAGCACTAGTTCGTTGTCGTTGTGTGTAAATATTTTTGGCAGCAATGCAAATTGCTCCACTTCGCCTCCTCTCCATCGGTAGATAGCTTGTTTGCCATCACCAACCAGCATCGTAAAATATCCACTTGCCAGCGAATTATCAATTAATGGTAATAAGTTTTGAAATTGAAGCACCGAGGTATCTTGAAATTCATCAATCAAATAATTATTGTATTTCTCTCCTAATCGCTCGTATATAAAAGGAATGGGTTCATTCATCACAATTTTTGCAATCATTTTGTTGAACTCCGAAATATGTAGAATGTTGTTTTCTGCCTTGTATTCATTTAGCAATTTTTCAATTTCATTAAGGACGGCCAATGAATATATATTCCTATTAATAAGGTTAAACAATACAAATTCACTTTTGTTTTCTTCTACATATTGGGTGGCATTTGTGTACAATTCCACAAGCTTCTCTTTTATGGCATCTATGGATGCTTTGTCGCTAGAGGAGGCCTTTCCTGCATACCACTTGTCATCATCCCTGTTTTTCTGAACAGTGGCCGAAGGAGTTAATTTCTCTATCCTCACTTCAGCTAAGTAACTGAAATATTTTCCTATTCCATTAGCACCACCAGCAAATTTATCGTGTTCAATGTTTCTACTCGAAATTAGTGCTAATGCCTCGGTCCCTATTTTTTTGATGGAGGTTTCAAACTTTTTAATCTCAGCATAAAGCACTTCTTTTATTTGAAAAAAATCGTCAACACTAAGGTTCTTTAGTTTCTCAATGTAGATTGTTCCATCTTCGGTGAGTAGGTTTTTGGCAAATAATTTTAAATCCTTTTCAATATGCCAACTCTTTTCATCATCTGCTTTGCTTTCGGTAAATTCTACGAGGGCTTTTGTAAGCTTTTCGTCATTGCCTATTTTGCCCAACAATAAGTCAATTGCTTGGGTAAGTAATTTGTCGTCATCCATCTCAATGTCGAAACTCATCGGAATCTTCAAATCGAATGCAAACGTGCGAACCACCTTTTGCACAAAACTATCAATGGTGCCTATGGCAAAGTCGGAATAATTATGAAGTATGGCGGTAAGTATATTTTGCGAACGCAGCCTTATATCTTTATCCTCTAATTGCTTTTTTTCTCCCATTTTGTTGGGAGGCAGGGTAAGTTTTGCATGTGTTTTTAGCGCCCCCAACAGGGTTTGCGTTCCTCCCGAAATCGTTGAATAGTCGTCTTCCGAAAGTTCTTTCAAGGCTTTCACTATTCGGTCTTTCATCTCAGCGGCTGCTTTATTGGTGAACGTCACAGCCAGGATGTGCTTATACGATTGTGGTGGATTAGCAGCATCGTTCAAGGCCAAAGCAAGGTACTCTTTTACCAATGTAAATGTTTTGCCTGAGCCCGCTGAGGACTTATAAACCGTGAAATTCTTTTCCGATATCATTGACATGTATTAGTTTTCGCATTTAAATTTATAGCCTTGGTCTAAAACTTAAAAATGGAATTGCAAATTACAAAATAAATCTCTATCATTGTTGCAGAATAATTTATTAAAAGAATGAACAAATTCTCCTCTCCGATTTTTTTACTGCTTCTTATCCTATCGATGAAGGGAATTTCGCAACAACGTAATATTATCTCCGGTAATATTATTGCCATGCTGCATTCCAACGATGAAGCTCAACTCCTTGTTGCCTCTCTTCAAAAGGTGGATAGAAAGTTCACTCAATTTAAGCAAGAACGAATCCTTTCTAAGTCCATGCATATTTTTCTTTTCGATTTTGATGCCACTGCTATTGACGAAAATAAAATGCTGAATGCTGCAAAATCAAATCCTTTGGTTTTAATAGCACAGTTCAATCATCAAATACAAGACCGAACAAACACCCCCAACGATGCCAATTTTAGTTCTATGTGGGACATGAATAATAATGGAGGCAGCGGTGGAATTGTCGATGCTGATATTGATGCGCCCGAAGCTTGGGACATTACCACTGGAGGGTTAACAGCCTCGGGAGATACCATTGTGGTGGCCGTTATTGACGGAGGTTTTAAGCTCACTCACCCTGATCTTAATTTCTGGAAAAACAATTTAGAAATTCCTGGCAATGGAATAGATGATGATAACAATGGTTATATTGACGACTACAATGGTTGGAATGTGGCCACTAGTAGTGATGCTATCACAGGCTCAGCACACGGTACCCATGTTTCGGGAACCATTGGTGCCAGAGGAAATAATTCAATAGGTGTTACTGGTGTAAACTGGAACGTGAAGGTGATGCCCATTATGTATGGAAGTGCAGGCGAAGCCGATGTGGTGGTGGCTTATTCTTACGTAATGGACAATAGACGGCTGTACAACCAAACCAATGGAGCCAAAGGTGCATTTGTGGTGTCTACTAACTCTTCTTTCGGAGTCGATTTAGCGCAACCATCAGCTTATCCGCTTTGGTGTGCCATGTACGATTCGCTTGGTTCTGTAGGTGTTTTGTCGGCTTGTGCTACTGCCAATGCCAATTACAATATCGATTTACAAGGCGATATCCCTACGGCTTGTGCTAGCGATTGGATGATTGCTGTAACTAATACTACCAACTCCGATTCGAAAAACAATAGCTGTGGATATGGTGCTACCACTATCGATTTGGGTGCGCCAGGTACCAACATTACTTCTACTTCCTATTCGGGAACAAGTAATTATACCTATGTTACCATGACAGGAACATCAATGGCTACACCGCATGTAGCGGGTGCTGTAGCACTAATGTATTCTGTTCAATGCAATCGATTTATTACCGATTGCAAAGCCAATCCTGCTGCCATGGCCTTGATGGTGAAAGATTCGTTGCTTGGCGCTGTAGACTTAATTGCTTCTATGGGTAGTGGAGCCACCCTTACAGGTGGACGTTTGAACCTTTTCAAATCGGTGAAAGCAGTGCAAAATTATTGTGCTGCTGTTTCCATCAATATTCCTGAACAAAATGAGATGGAACAACCTTTCGAACTAAAAGCTGTGTATCCAAATCCTGCTAACAATATTCTTTCCATCGTTTACAATAGTTTCGAACCGGTAGAACTCATATTAGTGAATGTGCTGGGAGAAGAAGTGAAACGAATAAAAGGGGATACAAG
>CAIWDF010000008.1 GCA_903911435.1 uncultured Bacteroidota bacterium | reverse complement strand
GACTTTAGTATTGCTGAAATAAAAAAAGCTATTGAAAACAACTACTTGCCTGTTAGCTTGGGCAATTCGCGTTTACGCACCGAAACTGCAGGAATTGTTGCCTGCCACACCATTAATTTATTGAATGAATTATGATAAAAAGATTTTTTTTATATTTGATACTAATTATTTGAAAAAGAAGTGTACGACTATTATAAAATACTTGAAATTCCAAGAGATGCATCAATTGAAGAAATTAAGCGTGCCTACAGGAATAAGGCAAAAGTAGTTCATCCTGATATTAATAATTCTCCAAAGGCTAATGAAGTTTTTGTGGTTGTTAAAGAAGCTTACGAAACACTAATTGATAAGCGAAAACGAAACTTACACGATGTTCAATTAAAGATGACAGATGCTGTTAAGGCTGAAGCAGAAAGAAAAAAACAATATTATGGATCATCAAAGAAAAACGATTCATATACAAATTTTAATTATTACGAAACTAATCTCCGATACGACCACAAAAATTCGTTCACAAAATCAAATTTTAAGTCAGATGAATTCTACTATAGATTGTCGCCAGTTATTTATAATATGTTATTCATTTGTGGAATGTTTTTAGGTTTTATAATTGTTATTGTTACTGTTGTTGGTACTTTTAATGATTATTGGCCTAAACCTTTTATCTTAATTTCTGTTTTGGGTTTTATATTGATTAGACAAGGGTGGAAAGGCATAGTTGGGAAAAGAACAATTGTTGATTCAATAAAGAAGAAATTTGGAATATGATAAATAATCAATTGGGTTTTGGTAATAAGTACTCACTTCAATAATGTTTAGTAAAAAAAACGCAATATTTTTATCTTTTAT
The DNA here is from genome assembly GCA_903911435.1 of uncultured Bacteroidota bacterium. GTDB lineage: Bacteria > Bacteroidota > Bacteroidia > 2-12-FULL-35-15 > 2-12-FULL-35-15 > 2-12-FULL-35-15. The sequence goes on along the minus strand of CAIWDF010000008.1, from coordinate 25,630 downwards.
TTTTCTATTGGTGTCATCCTCAAGAGCACAAATAGAAACTATTATTAGTGGAAGAGTCACAGAGTCAGGAACAAATAATAGTATACCTTTTGTCAATATTCGTTTCAAAGGAACTTTTATTGGGGCGGTTACTGATTTTGAAGGAAATTATACCATAAAAACAAGCGTTCCTACCGATTCCATTTATGTTTCATTAATCGGATACAAGTCGAAGTCAAAACCAGTCAAAAAAGGAAAGACACAGATTGTTAATTTTCAGTTGAATTCAGAAACGCTTAATCTTAACACAATTGAAGTTCGACCGGGTATAAATCCTGCACTGAGGATTATTAAAAATGCAGTCCTTAATAAGTCAAAATATAATCGCGAAAATCTTAATTCAGTTCAATACTTAAGTTATACTAAACAAGAGACAGATATAAATAATATCACCCCTAGAATGCGTAAACGTAAGTTTCTTCATGCGATTTCTGATTTGTGGGACCGTATGGATTCCTTGGCTGGTGAAGATAGTAAAGCTAATCTTCCTGTCGCAATGAGTGAAATTATTGCTGATATCTATTCATATAAGGAAGGTGAAAAAAAGCATGAAGATGTTAATGCTACTAAAATTAAATTTGTGGGGATGAAAGATGGTAGTGCTCTATCCCAACTTCAAGGTACCGATTTCCAAAATTACAACTTTTGTAACAATAATGTTGCCATCATAAACAAGGATTTTTTATCGCCAATAGCAGATAATGCAAATTTGTTTTACAACTATTATCTGATGGATAGTGTTTTTCTTGATAGTACAAAGTGCTATGTTATAAAATGCCGACCCAAAAACAAAAAGGATCTTGCTTACACAGGCACATTGTGGATTACAGATACTAGTTTTGCTATAAAGCAATTAGATTTAGAAATAACAAAAGAGGTGAATTTTAATTTGGTTGATCATGTTCGCATTCAACAATTAAATATTCCAACCACAGCAGGGCCTTGGGTGCCTTCCCAAACTAGAGTGTTAATAAAATTTGCAACTCAACTCAAACGACTTGTGGCGTTGACACAACGAACATATAATTCAAACAAATTTTATGTTGTTAATCAGCCCAAACAAATTGATTTTTATAAAACAAGAATCACATTCGCTGAGGACGCTATCACAAAAGATTCAACATGGTGGAAAAAGGAAAGACACGAACCATTAACAAGTTTAGAAAGTGAAGGTTATAATATGATTGATACGGTTCGAGAAATACCATTTGTTCGAGGCGCAACCAATGTTTTGTATTTTTTGTTTACAGGTTATAAAGATGTAGGTCCTATTGATATCGGTCATTATATTAACGTATATGGTTACAACAAATACGAAGGGTCACGTATTCAAATTGGTTTTCGAACAAATGCGAAATTTAGCAAAAACTGGGTAATTCGAGGTTATGGTGCATACGGCTTTCAAGATAAAGGCTTTAAGTACAATACTCAACTAGAAAGAATAATTTCTCGTTATCCTTGGAGTAACATCGGGATTCAATATCGTGACGACATTGATCAAATCGGAACCTCGTTTAATACCACATCGAATATCAATCTTGGCCAATCACCGAATAATTTATATAATACGTTTTCTCATATTGGCAACATTTCAAAATTAGTCAGATTGGAAGAAGCTCGTATATGGTATGAAAAAGATTTTAATCGAGGGATCTTTTCAACCTTGACTTACCATAATGTACGCACAACACCGCTTTTCCCTGTTGAATTCGGTGATCAGTTCTCCATTTTTCAGCAACGTAAATATACAATCTCCGAATTCCTTTTCGAAACAAAATTATCGGCAAAAGAAAAATTTATTCAAAACGGAAACCAAAGAATTAGTTTCGGAAATAACAAATCACCAGTCATTACCTTAAATTATACACTTGGTGTGAAGCACCTTTTGGGTGGTGATTTTAATTATAACAAATTAAGCTTATCTATCTCCAATCGATTTCGAATGGCTACTTTAGGATATTCACAAGTGTATTTAAAATTCGGTAAAGTTTTTTCTGAAATTCCTTACACTTTGCTTGAGATCCCTCGAGGAAACGAGACTTCAATATTTGCGAATAATACATTTAATGTAATGAACTACTTTGAATTTGTGAGCGATCAATACATCGAAGCCTATTGGCAACAGCACTTCAACGGGCTTTTTCTAAATCGTATTCCCCTAATTAAGAAACTGAATTTCAGAGAAGTGGTGGGTATGAACATGGTCTACGGGACTTTGAGCCAGAAGAATACCATCTTTAATAACAACAATAATTTCACCGTAATGGATGATGTACCATATTTTGAAGGTGACTTGGGCATCGAAAATATCCTTGATGTGATTCGAGTGGACTTTCTATATCGCCTTACTTATAATGACGATTTTTATCTAGCCCAATATCAAAAAGCGAATCCAGGAAATACTCTTACCAATTGGAGACTCAAAGTTGGTTTACAATTCGCTTTTTAGGTCATTTTATTACTATTTCGTATGTTGTTAAGCTGATAATCTCTTCTTATTCGTATCTTAGCCCCATAAGTTTAAATGAAAATTTTAATTAAAAACATAAAGCAATTAGTTCAAGTCGAACATCAACCACAATTACGACTTGATGGTCCTGCAATGAAAAAATTGTTCTGTCTCGACAGTGCTTGGTTAGCCATTGAAGATGATATAATTGTTGCTTTTGGTTCTATGACCGATTGGACTGGAATCTCGGATTGGAGCAATTTGACAATTATTGATGCGACAGACAAAATAGTTTTTCCGAGTTATTGCGATAGTCACACACACCTTGTGTATGCAGGAAGCAGAGAAGGTGAATTCGTAGATAGGATTAATGGATTAACATACGAAGATATATTTGCTCGTGGTGGTGGTATTTTGAATTCATCAAGCAAACTTCAGGATACTTCTGAAGAAATTTTGCTTCAATCTGCATTAACTCGCCTTGATGAAATTATGTCGCAAGGTACAGGTGCTGTAGAGATTAAGTCTGGATATGGTCTGAGTACTGATTCTGAATTGAAAATGCTTCGAGTGATAAAAAAACTGAAGTCCATTTCTCCATTAACCATAAAATCTACTTTTCTTGGTGCCCACGCTTTGCCTGCAATTTATAAAAACAACAAGCGCGATTATATCGATTTGTTGATTAACGAAATGATACCTAAAATTGCTGATGAGCAACTTGCAGACTTCTGTGACGTGTTCTGTGAACAAAATTATTTCACTAAAGCAGAAACAATTGAAATTTTAATTGCTGCTCAATATTACGGAATGACTCCAAAAGTTCATGCTGAACAATTAAGTAATTTCGGAGGAACTCTTGCTGGCATTGAAGTTGGTGCAATTAGTGTCGACCATTTGGAATTTGTGGGTGACCAAGAGATAACGGCTTTACAAAATACTAAAACAATGCCTACCATACTTCCCGGTGCAGCATTCTTTTTAGGGCTACCTCATCCACCTGCTCGAAGGATGATTGACGCGGGATTAGGATTGGCTATCGCTAGTGACTTTAATCCGGGTAGTTGCCCAACAGGCAATATGAATTTAATGTTGTCGATCAGCTGTATTCAATATAAGCTTACTCCCGAAGAAGCCATCAATGGAGCGACTATCAATTCAGCATATGCGATGAATCTAAGCACAACTCATGGCAGTATTGCTGTTGGCAAAAAGGCAAATGTTTTTATCACAAAAGAAATACCGAGTTATTCTTTTATACCCTATTCTTTTGGATCAAATCTTATCGAAACTGTAATTATTAATGGAAAAGTAACCAAACAAAACTAATATGAACCGAATTATTGAATGTGTTCCCAATTTTTCAGAAGGGAACGACATGAACATCATCAAACTGATAACAAACGAAATTGAATCTGTTGAGGGTGTAAAATTATTAAATGTGGATCCAGGAAAAGCAACTAACAGAACTGTTGTAACCTTCGTTGGTGCACCCGAAGTTGTTGTTCAAGCAGCATTCCTTGCAATTAAAAAGGCGAGTGAACTGATAGATATGAGTAAGCACAAAGGTGAACATCCCCGAATGGGTGCAACAGATGTTTGTCCTTTAATTCCTATTTCGGGAATCTCAATGGAGGAAACAGCTGAATTTGCAAAAATATTAGGAACTAGAGTAGGTAAGGAATTGAATCTTGCGGTTTATCTTTATGAAGCTGCTCAAGTGAATCAAGAAAGAAACAATTTGTCAATTATTCGAAATGGAGAATACGAAGGCTTTTTTAAGAAAATAAAATTACCTGAATGGAAGCCCGATTTTGGCCCTGCTGAGCATTCTGTAAAATCTGGATCTACCGTTATCGGAGCTCGTGATTTTTTAGTTGCATACAACATCAACCTAAATACAACTTCTACACGTAGAGCAAATTCTATTGCATTCGATGTGCGTGAGGCAGGAAGGGTTAAACGCGAAGGAAATTCAGTTACTGGTAAAATTATTAATGATGAAAAAGGAAATCCTGTTGTTATTCCAGGTTCTTTGAAATCGGTTAAAGCAATCGGTTGGTTTATCGAAGAATATGGCATTGCTCAAATTTCCATGAACCTAACCAATATTAATGTAACACCTGTTCATATTGCCTTTGATGAGGTTTGCAAAAAAGCACTAGAACGAGGTATTCGAGTTACAGGTTCCGAACTTGTTGGTCTTGTACCTCTAAAATCAATGTTAGATGCTGGAAAGTATTTTCTTGAAAAACAAAAACGTTCCATCGGAATTTCCGAAAAGGAATTAATTAAAATTGCGGTTAAGTCCCTTGGTCTTGACGAATTGGCTCCATTCAAACCAGAAGAAAGAATCATTGAGTATTTATTAAAAGACGAATCCAAATCACGATTAATAAAAATGAATTTGGTTGAATTTGCGGATGAAACAGCAAGCGAAAGTCCTGCTCCAGGGGGAGGTTCTATTTCTGCATATGTCGGTTCTCTGGGAGTTTCTTTAGGTACCATGGTTGCAAACCTTTCTTCTCATAAACCCGGATGGGATGATAAGTGGAAAGAGTTTTCAGTGTGGGCTGAAAAAGGGCAATATTACAAAAATGAGCTTCTCAAATTAGTGGATGAAGACACCAACGCTTTTAATAAAATAATGACTGCTTTCGGAATGCCGAAATCAACTGATGAGGAAAAGAAAAAGCGCACAGCAGCTATTCAAGAAGCTACTAAATACGCTACCGAAATTCCATTGAGAGTGATGCAATTGTCTTACGAATCAATGGAAATCATCAAAGCCATGACTGAAATTGGAAATCCAAATTCAGTTACCGATGCAGGTGTTGGAGCCTTGTGTGCTCGTGCTGCGGTTATCGGAGCTTATTTGAATGTGAAAATAAATGCTTCAGGTTTGTCCGATAAATCATATGCCGCTGATATCATTGCAAAGGGTAAGCAAATTGAAGAGAAAGCGCAGGCTTTGGAAAATGAAATTTTAAAGATTGTAAATTCAAAAATATAAAATGTCCTTTAGCTCGTCCTTTCAGAAAAGAGTTAAAAAGCATCCAATGTTTAGGAGGTTTGTTTTTTCTTTTCCATTCAGGTTGTTGCTACTCGACTTTAAAAAAAATTTACTACTCATTATTTTTTGGTTGTTTTTCTTTGCAGCCATTTCCAATTCCATTTCACCGGCTTACGGGGTGGCATTTCTTTTCTGGGGTCCTGAATACCTCGACAAGCTTAGCTTTTTCTCCTATTTTATTTTAGGGTTTTCACTCGGAGGGTTTATTATGGCATATAACATTGCCAGTTTTATCAAGAATGCATTTCGTTTTCCTTTTCTTGCTTCGCTCCGTTTCCCTTTTCTGAAATATTGCTTAAACAATTTTATCATTCCATTTGCATTTACCATTTATTACTGTTTCAAAATTTATTTTTTCTTGCGTGGCGAAGATGTAATGAATGTGGCAAATGTATTTCTCATGGAGTTCGCATTCATAAGTGGTATTCTTCTTTTCTTGTTCGTCTCTTTACCTTATTTCTACAAGGCGAACAAGGACATGTTTAAACTTTTTGGTATCAAGCATAAAGATGAATTGTCGTACACTTCTGATATAAAAAATAGTGGCGAACGGAATAAACGACTCATCAAAGAATCGCGCGATTGGTATGTGGAGACCTATTTGAGTAAACCTTTCCACACACGACTAGTACGGTCTGTTCAGCATTATAAAAAAGAAATGCTGAAGGATGTCATTCGTCAAAATCAACACACGGCATTTTGGTTTCAACTTATTTCCATTGTTTGTTTTCTAGGCATTGGTTTTCTGGGCGATCAACGAATTTTCGAAATCCCAGCAAGTGCTAGTCTCTTTTTCCTATTTACCATTTTTATAATGATTTTTTCTTCATTTTATCGATGGTTCCGCGGGTGGTCTACACCAGTGTTCATTCTTTTTCTTCTTGGTTTTAATGCCATCCACAAGATTGACTTATTTGTAAACAATCGTGCTTATGGCCTGAATTACAACACTACATTGTCCGATTATAGTTACTACAATTTTAAGAAAATGGACAAACGAAATGATTTACTTCTACAAGATATAAATCAAACCATTAGTACACTAAACAAGTGGAAGATTAAAAACACCGACCCAATCAATCCCAACAAAAAGCCCAAAATATATTTCTTAAATACTTCTGGAGGTGGCTTGCGTTCTTCGCTCTGGACGTTGTACACCTTGACGTATACGGATAGTATTTCAAAAGGAAAGTTGCTCAATCATATTCAAATGGTAACAGGCTCTTCGGGAGGAATGGTCGGAGCGGCCTACCTGCGCGAATTATACCTTCAGAAAAAATCGAATAAGATTGACAATTACTACAAAAAGGAATACCTCACCAATATTTCAAAAGATATACTCAACCCAATTGCTTTTAAGGTTGCTACTAGCGAGTGGCTTTTCCCTATGCAGAGTTTTGTAGTCAATGGAAACAGATATCCGAAGGACAGAGCATTTTCGTTCGAAGAAAAACTCGAAGAAAACTTAAATAATGTTTTCGATAAAAATCTTTCCGATTATTATGCACCTGAGTCGAATGCCGAAATTCCGATGATGGTATTTTCTCCTTCCATTGTCAACGATGGTCGTAAGTTGATGATTTCACCGTTAGGTATTTCATACCTTACTCAAAATGCAAGAACAACCAAAACGTATTACAATCGTTTGTTCGATGCCATTGAATATTCTCGCTTTTTCGAAAAGCAAGGAGCAGGTAACACTAGATTTACAAGCGTTTTGCGTATGTCGGCCACTTTTCCTTACATTTCACCTGTTGTTTCCTTGCCTAGCGAACCTCGCATAGAAATTATGGATGCAGGGCTTCGCGATAATTACGGACTCGAAACAAGTTTGCGTTTCATCAGAGCTTTCAACGATTGGATAGCCGAAAACACGAGTGGTATTGTCATCATTCAAATTCGCGACAAACATAAAAATATTCCGATTGACGACAATCCTCCTCAAACAATGGCGCAGTCGCTTACTCGTCCAATGGGAAGTTTCTATGGCAACTTATTCGAGGTGCAAGATTATAACCAAAACCAGCAAATATTAAATGCCGATGCTTGGTGTAAATCTAAAATTGAAATTATTGATTTGCAATTGCGAAACGATAAATCGGATCATATTTCCCTCAGTTGGCACCTTACAGCCAAAGAGAAACGAAAGGTATTAGCCTCTCTTTATCTTCCCGAAAATCAGGAGTCGATTAAACGAATTATTGAATTATTAAAATAGGTGGCGAAACGATTATTACTTCTTCTCTTTTGTTTTTACTTCAAACCTAACCAAGTATTCAGGTCGGTAATCATCTCTTGGCTTATTGTATGGCCTTCCCTATATTCTTTATAGGTTTGATGTATCGATTGACTTTCTAAAAATGTTTTGCTATCGCGAGCATGATTAATTTTAATCACAAGGTCATTTGTTCCGTGTGAAATAAAAACGTTCAATCCTTTTAATTTTTCTTTTGAAGCCACCATTGGTTTTATCTCATTCAATATTCTTCCACTCATGGCTGCTATTCCTTTAAATTGTTTAGGCTCTGTGAGGCCCAAGCTATAAGCCATTATGGCTCCTTGACTAAATCCAACTAAATAAACTTGTTTTTCATCAAAAGCATATTTGGTTTTCAATTGAGTGATAAAATGTAAAATTTCTTGCCTACTACTTTCTGCTTGTTCTTTATTAATTATAGGTGTTTCCTTTGTAAAGTCGGCTTGATACCACATATAGCTATTCTCGCTTATTGTGTAGGGCCCACGCACCGACACCACTAAAAAGTTTTTGGGTAATAAATTTGCAAACGAAAACAAGTCTGCTTCATTGCTTCCATATCCATGCATCAACAAGACGAGTGGGGGAGTGCTTGATTTTACTAATGGTTCGCGAACTAAATAGTGCAACATGTTTTCAGGTTTTGGTTTCAAAGTGCAGCTTGCACTTAGGTTGATTGAAAAGATTAATAATGCAATTGAAAAGTACTTCATCGTGTATGTATGCTTAGCCTATTTTCACCGAAGTCATCGTTAGCGAACCTGCCACAGCTTTGTCGTTAAACAAACTCAGCTTTTCGTTTTCGCCTTTTAATGCCAAGGTGTAGAGCAAAGGTAAGAAATGATCAGGAGATGGAATAGCCAAATCAAATGCTTTGCCTTGCGACTTATAATTAATCAATGCTTGATGATTATTGTTATGTATGAAACCTTTCATTTTTTCGCTCGCCTCAGTTGCCCAATCGTAAGCATAATCCGTAGTGTTTAATTTATCCCATGCTATCATTCCTAGGTTATGCACCATGTTTCCACTTCCTATAATCAACACACCTTTCTTGCGCAGCACACTCAGCTCTTTTGCCAAGTCGTAATGATATTGAGGGGTTTGATAATAATCAAGGCTCATTTGTATCACCGGAACATCAGCATTCGGATAAAGATTTTTTACCACACTCCAGCATCCATGGTCCAAACCCCAGCTTTCATCCAGTGCTACTTCGGTTTTCTTTATGATACTTTTGGTTTCTTTTGCTAGCTCGGGACTTCCAGGTGCAGGGTACTGAACATCAAACAAAGCCTGCGGAAAACCTCCAAAGTCATGTATCGTTTTTGGATGTTGCATCGCTGTTACAAACGTTCCGCGCGTTTCCCAATGTGCCGAAATGCATAGAATAGCCGTTGGCTTTGGTAGTTCTTTTCCTACATTTCTGAATCCTCTTACAAATTCATTTTCTTCAATTGCATTCATCGGGTTTCCGTGTCCCAAAAAGAGTACTGGCATGGTTTCGGTACTTGCCAGTGGATTCATTAGTTTACCAAATTCATTTAGTTTCATTGCTGTTGCTGCTAGTGGCGCCATTGCCAGTGTTTGTAAAAATCGTTTTCTGTTCATTCATTGCTACATCAAATGGGTTACAAATAAAACGTTCGCAATACAATAAGTAATTATCGTGTTGCGAACGTTTATTGGTGTTTGTTGTTCTTTTTATTAAGCCGTTTTCACGAACTGAAGTTCAGCGCTTATTTTCACTTCTTCGCTCACCAACACACCACCTGTTTCTAATGGTGCGTTCCACGTCAATCCCCAATCTTTTCTGTTGATTGTTCCGTTTACCGAGAAACCTGCCTTTTCGTTGCCCCAAGGGTCTTTGCTTATTCCTCCAAACTCAACATTCAAATGTGCATCTTTGCTCACACCTTTTATAGTAAGTGTTCCTGTAAGTTTGTAGTTGTCGCCATCCACTTTTGTAATCGAAGTACCAACAAATACAATCTCTTTATGGTTTTCTACATCGAAAAAATCTCCACCTTTTAAGTGACCATCGCGGTTGTCTTCGTTAGTAAATATCGATGCTGCATCTATGGTTAGTTTTATCGAAGCAGTTGTGAAATCAGTCCCAATGCTGCTAAGTTCGGCATTGAATTTTCTGAATTCGCCTTTTACATTGGTAATCATTAAGTGTTTTACTTTGAATAAAAGTTCACTGTGGGTAGGGTCCATAGCCCATACGGTTCTTTTGTTTTCCATTTTTTTTGATTAATAGTTATTAGTATTTTTAAATTGACGGTGCAAAGGTGCGTAACATCCATCACGCGGAGGTTATATTTTTCGGTAATTAAGTTGTAAATTTACGAAACGTACTTCCGCATGTCGTCTCTAAACTCGGTGGGTGTTTGTCCCGATTTCTTTTTGAATACATTGCTGAAATAGGCTTTCTCGTTGTATCCTAGCTCGTAGCCAATTTCCGAAATGGTCATGTCGGTATTCATCAAAAGGTTTTTTGCTTCTATTAGTTTTCGTGTTTCGATGAGTTCCGAAACACTTTTTTGCAAGATGCTCTGACAGATTAAATTCAAATTGCGGACCGACATAAATAGTTTCTCGGCATAAAACTCGACTCCTTCGCTGCGCCTAAAGTTTTCTTCGAGGATGTTCAGAAAGTTGCGAAAGGTGGTGTTTTGGTTTTTCATCAAACTGGTTTCTTCGGGCATTTGTTTTTTTCGCTCCGATTCTATCATGGTGAAGAGTGCGCTGAGCAAGTGGCGGATGACTGCGTAGTCGGGTGTGGGGTGTAGTGTTTCGGCATGTATTAGTTCACAAAGGGTAATCATGCGTTGGAAACACTGGCCGGGTTGCATTTTAAGGTTGGCGTGGTCGTGATAAAAGGAGTATAACTGAAAGGTGGTTTCGGGTATGAACTCGCTTTTGAACCGGAGTACCCATAGTTTGCATTTGCCACTTTTGGTGCAGGGTTTCACTCTATGTACTTTTCCTTTGGTGACAAAACTTACGAATGGCGACTCGAAATGGGTGGTCTTGAAATCAATAAAATGTTCGAGCTCGCCTTCTATGCCTAGTATCAATTCTTCGAAATCGTGATGATGGGGTTCGTTCGGGAGGGAGTTGATTTTCAATACATCTTCCTCGGTGATGGTAAATATTTTGAAAGGTTCGTTCATGGGTTGGTTCTGTATTTTGCTTTAATAAGCCTTGGCAAAGATATAAAATCTAAATTCTAAGCTCAAAATTCTAAATACGAAGCTCCAAAATCTAAACGCGATGGACTGAATTCTTTCTCGAATGTTATGCGATAGGAAATGGTGGGTTTCATTTTGGGAGTATTGGGGGGTGTGAATTGTTAAAAAACAGCCTGTTTTTGTTAAAAGTTGCGTGTTTTAGATGAAAGTTGTGTGTTTTAAGTGAAAGTTGCTTGTGAAAAGTGAAAGTTGTTTGATGGGATGCGATAAGTAGATTAAGGAAAGGAATTGTTGTGTGATTTTTGGTAAAGTTGCTTGTTGGGAATTGAAAGTTGGTTGTAAGGAAGGCAAAGTTGTGTATAAGGACAGAATAGTTGGGTGTTTTTTTCGAAAGATGCTTGTAAGAATGCGAAAGATACTTGAAAGGAGGGAATTGTTGTGTGATGGAAGTGAAAGTTGGATGGGCGGATGGAATTGTTGGGTGGGATGTTGGAAGGTATTAAGGGAAATTTGAGATAGAATAGCTATATTCTTTATCTATTCTCAGAATTTATATGGCTCCAGTGAACCAAACGAGAAGAAATGCATAAATGCACCCGATAGCAGCGAAAAGCCCGAAGCGGGTGAGCCTGGGCGGTGGGCGGACTTGTAGCGGATAGCGGGAGGAAGGGGAACGAAGAGTGATGAACTGCCTGCCATGATTTAGTTGTTGGTTGTTAGTTGTTGGTTGCTAGTTGTTGGGGGGCTTTAGGAACTACGAATGGTAGGAATTTACGAATAGCTACTTTGTGTTTTAACGGAAATAAAGTCTCAAATCTCACATCTCAAATCACTATTCTTTAAACCTTATCCTCGTCCATCTGTTTATTTTTGATAAATTTGCCTCCCTTTGGGCAATAAAATACGAAAATGAATAAAAACAAACCATATCATCCGTTGATACGAACTACTGCCGAGGTGGCAGTGCGGTTTAGCGAGGTGGATGCATTGGGCATCGTTTGGCACGGGCATTATGTGAAGTTTATGGAAGATGGCCGTGAGGCTTTTGGTAAGGCGCATGGTTTGGGCTATTTGGATGTGTATGCTCATGGGTTTGCTACGCCTATTGTGAGCTTGGCGTTGGATTATAAAAAAACGGTGAAGTATGGCGACAGTTTGTTGGTAGAAACGACTTATGTGGATACGCAGGCTGCCAAAATAATATTTGATTATAAATTGAGTCGTGTGTCGGATGGAGCGATGGTGGCTACTGGGCGCACGGTGCAGGTGTTTATTGATTTGAAACATGACTTGCACATTACGATTCCTCCTTTTTTTGAAGAATGGAAAAAGAAACATGGATTGATGGTATGATGATGAAAGGCAAGGTATATGTGGCGGGCGACAATGTGGTGTCGTCACTGGGGTTTACGAGTGAGGAGAACTTTGCACACCTGAAGAAGATGGAGACGGGTGTGAAACAATATAATGATGCAAGCTTATGGATGGAGCCGTTGATGGCTTCGCGGGTGGATGATGTGCGATTGGAGCGTGAGTTTGCCAAATTGGGCAGTAGCGAAGGGTTTACAAGGTTAGAAAAAATGATGCTGGTGTCGGCAACTGCTGCGCTGAGCGAGAATAAGAAAATAGATATTAGCAGCTCGCGCACGTTAATAATAGTGTCGAGCACGAAGGGCAATATAGAATTGCTAGACAAGGAAGAGGGCAAGCGATTCGAGAAAAAGCGCTTGTACTTGTGGGAAACGGCAGCACAGGTAGCTCGTTTTATGGGTAACCCCAACAAACCGTTGGTGGTGTCGAACGCTTGTATATCGGGTGTGTTGGCCATTATACTTGCCAAACGATTGCTTGATGAGGGTAAGTACGATACGATGGTGGTGATAGGTGCTGATAGTTTGACGAAGTTTGTGGTGTCGGGGTTTCAATCGTTTAAGGCGGTGAGCAACGAGGTGGCAAAACCTTACGATGCAAAGCGCACGGGCATTTCGCTTGGCGAAGGTTGTGGCACGATGGTATTGACCAATGACGAAACGAAGCTGAACGATGCGGAACGAATACTAGTGATGGGAGGAGCTAGCAGCAATGATGCCAACCATATTTCGGGGCCATCGCGCACGGGAGATGGATTGCAAATGGCGATAGAGAAAACTTTGAGCGAAGCAATGATGCCAGCCGAGGAGATAGATTTTATCTCGGGGCATGGTACGGCTACACAATTTAATGATGATATGGAATCGTTGGCAGTGGCCAATACGCAGTTAGGGGCAGTACCAATGAATAGTTTGAAAAGTTATTTCGGGCATACCTTGGGTGCAGCAGGCATCATCGAGTCGGTGATGGGAGTGCACTCGATGCGTCAAAACACGTTGATAGGAACATATAATTTCGAGGAATTGGGAGTGCCTGCAACAGTCAACATCATTAAAGATACCCGAGCAGAGGAAGTGAATAATTGCTTGAAAACAGCAGCCGGATTTGGGGGTTGTAATGCAGCAGTATTGTTCGAGAAACTAACCAGCAGAGCAAGAGCGTAATGGAAAACACAACTAAAATAACAGCCGCCTGTGTGATAGAAAACGGAAAGGTGTACGTGAATTCCAAATTGGATTTTGCGGCCGAGGGTAGTGCTACTTCGCTCGATTTTTTGAAGGCGGCTTATACGCATTATCAATTGAATTATCCGAAGTTTTACAAGATGGATAGCTTGTGCAAACTTGCTATGGTGGCTTCGGAGCTATTGATGCGCACCAATAGGATAAATGAGAAATATGCCTCCGAAGCTATTGCGCTGATTATTGCCAATGGAGCATCGTCATTAGAAATAGATACCGAACACCAAGTGTCGATAGCCGATGAAGCTAATTTTTTCCCAAGCCCTGCAGTGTTTGTATACACCTTGCCAAATATATTGATAGGCGAAATAGCGATTCGAAATAAAATAAAAGGTGAAAACACCTTCTTTATTTTTGATACATTTGACGAAGATTTCATACATTCGTACACCGACTCGCTGATGAACAATGATAAAGCGAAATGTGTGATAGCCGGTTGGGTAGATTTTTATGAAGATAAGTATCGTGCATTTTTGTATACGGTGGAGCGAACCAATGAAGGCGAAGCGCATACAACAACGAATATAAATAAACTAATAGATAATAAATTAAATTTCGAAAGGAATTAGAATTAAAAAAAGAAGAAGCAATGGAAGCATTAATAGAACAATTGAAACAAGAAATTATCGCACAACTTAATTTGGATGGATTGAAAACAGAAGACATCAATCCTGATACCCCTTTGTTTGGCGATGGATTAGGGCTCGATTCGATAGATGCCCTAGAGCTGATCGTATTGCTTGATAAGAATTATGGTTTGAAAATATTGAACCCTGCCGATGGAAAAAAGATATTTCAATCGGTAAGAAGCATGGCAGAGTTTATATCAGAAAACAAAAAGTAAATACAATCCTCCCCTCGAAAAAGAGTAGGGATAATCGTCAGGAAATTGATGAGCCAAAAAATTTATGTCACCGGTATAGGACTTATCTCGGCAATAGGAGATAATGTGGAGCAAACCCTCGACTCGCTAACGCGAGGAAAGACGGGTATTGGTGAGCTTGAGCTTATTGATACCATTCATAAAACTAGAATAAAGGTTGGTGAGGTAAAACATACCAACGAAGAATTAATAAAGCGTGTGGGCTTACCTGCCGACACAAAAATAACTCGTACCTCCTTGCTCGGAATGATTGCTGCAAAAGAAGCAATGATGTGGGCAGGAATAAAGGATACGAACGATTTCAGAACAGGAATTGTATCGGCCACCAGTGTGGGAGGAATGGCCATTACCGAAAATAATTTTAATGATTATTTGAATGTTGAAAAAACAGGCGATTTCCTCGACTACATTCTTACACACGATTGTGGAGATAGTACCGAAGTGATGGCAAAGTATCTACACATTAAAGATTATGTGTCGACCATTAGCACAGCCTGTTCTTCGTCAGCAAACTCCATTATGCTCGGTGCTCGATTGATTAAAAACAATATGGTAGATAGGGTAGTGGTAGGCGGAAGCGATTCGTTGTCGAAGTTTACCATTAATGGTTTTATGACGTTGATGATACTAGACAAAGAGCAATGCAAACCCTTTGATAAGGACCGCAAAGGTTTGAACTTAGGAGAAGGAGCAGGGTTCATTGTATTGGAAAGCGAACGAGCAGCAGCAGGAAAAGAGATTTTATGCGAATTGACTGGATACGGTAATTCGAATGATGCCTATCATCAAACCGCATCATCACCTACGGGAGATGGAGCCTTTCTTGCCATGGAAAAGGCGCTTCGATTAAGTGGATTGAAACCAAAAGATATTGATTATATCAATGCACATGGCACAGGTACCGAAGTGAATGATTTGTCGGAAGGCACTGCTATACACCGAATATTTGGAGATGCTGTGCCGATGATAAGTTCTACCAAAGCATTTACAGGGCATACGCTTGGTGCATGTGGAGGAATAGAAGCCGTACTTTCTGTATTGGCCATCAAATACAATTTAGTTTTTCCAAGTTTGAATTTTACCAATCAAATGAATGAGTTGAAGTTTAGGCCAAGCACCGTGCTCGAAACCGAACATCCGATTAATCATGTATTGTCCAATTCGTTTGGGTTTGGTGGTAATTCATCAGCATTAATTTTTTCACGACATTAATCAATGGGAGCCTACATCAAAGGAATAGGAATTGTTTCGCCACAAAAGACTTTCAATACAAAAACGTTTTTAACGGAAACCGTGGAGCATACCACCAATTCGCTGAGGTGTATTGAACCTTATTATCCAGAGTTCATCAACCCTGTGTTGGCTCGAAGAATGTCGAGAACCATAAAGATGGGAATAGCTGCAGCAATGGTTAGTTTGAGAGATGCTAAGGTGGAGATGCCCGATGCAATTATCACAGGAACCGCTTTGGGCTGTTGGGAGGACACCGAAAAGTTTTTGGTGGCGATGATTGAAAATTCGGAACAACTATTAACTCCAACGGCATTCATGCAATCGACACATAACACCGTGAGTTCGCAGATTGCCTTGTTGCTAAAATGTATGAATTATAATTTCACGTATGTGAATAAAGGCTTTTCGTTCGAAAGCGCAGTGTTGGATGCAATGATGATGTTGGGTGATTCGGATGCGAAAAATATCTTGGTGGGTGCGCATGACGAAATGACTGAAAAGTATTTTAATATCACCAAGCGTGTAGGGTTTTGGAAAGAAGAAGCCGTTGCGACTTCGGAGGTATTGAGAAGCACAACAAATGGGAGTGTTTCGGGAGAAGGGGCAGCTTTTTTTGTATTAGGAAAAGAAAAAGGTGAAGACGATTATGCACAACTTCGTTCGCTGAAAATGATATTTGAGCCAGAAAACGAACATCAAGTAGAAGAAAAAATAAACGAACTTTTGAGTGAAAATGGTTTGACATGTGCGGACATCGATGTTGTGGTGTACGGTAAAAGTGGAGATGTGAGGTATGATAAGATTTACAGTCATCTTGAAGATACCTTGTTTAAAAATAGCGCATCTGTGAGTTTTAAACCACTCTGTGGAGAATATCAAACATCGAGTAGTTTTGCCTTGTGGGAAGCCGCAATGATGCTGAAAACACAAACCATTCCAACGGCTATTCAGGTAAATAAGCAACCAAAGTCGGAGATGAAAAATGTGCTTATTTACAACCATTTTATGAATACATATCACACTGCGTTTTTGCTCTCGCAATGTTAGAATTGAAAACGCGAGCATGAATTTCAAAACAACTTCTATTTCTTTTTTAATTAGTGTTTGCCTTGTTGTTCTTCTGAATTATTTCAATCAAGTTAGTTTGGTTTGGCTACTTCTTCCTTTTGTGGTATACAATGCTCTCATCATTTATGGTTCAGCAACTATTCAATCTGATTTTTTTTTAAAGGCTATTTGCAGTGCAGAAACAAATGAGAAGATAATTGCGTTAACATTTGATGATGGCCCTCATAAAGAATACACGGCCAAGGTGCTTTCTGTACTGAAAGAGTTCGAAGCAAAAGCAACTTTTTTTGTGATTGGAAAAAACATTAGAGAAAACGAACACATCATTCGACAGATAGATGCAGAAGGACATACAATAGGGAATCATACTTATTCGCATTCTTTTTTTATTGATTTTAAAAGTAAAAAAGAATTTAAGGAAGAACTAAATCGTACCTCTGATGAGGTGAGCAAAATAACCCGAAAACGATTGAGCCTATTTAGGCCGCCCTATGGGGTTACCACACCCAACCTTGCAAGCGCATCGAAAGATTTGGATTATGTGATTGTTGGTTGGAATGTAAGGACGATGGATACCACCAACGATACTGAAGAAAAGATTTTCGAAAGAGTGCAACAACAAATGAAATCGGGAGCAATTATCTTGTTTCATGATACATCTGAGAAAACGGTTCGAGTTTTAAAACGTACACTTCAGTTAGCAAAAGAAAATGGATACGAAATTGTAGGTGTTGACAAGATCATAGAATTGAATACAAATAAAAAGTTGTAAAATAGATACCTTATTATGAGAAAAATAGTTTTAGTTGTTTTATTATCACTTCCCGTTGTCTTGTTTTCACAAGTGCCCAAAGGCTTTTCCTTAGTGAAAGATACAGCAGCATTCAAGCAGAAAATGGATACACAGTCCAAAATAATCAACTCCATCGAAAGTGATTTTTCGCAAGAAAAATACCTTTCTGTGATGTCAGAAAAGATAATCAGCAAAGGTCATTTTTGTTTTAAAAAGGCCAATATGTTGCGTTGGGAGTATTTTGATCCTTACAAGTACATCATTGCAATTAATAAAGATAAAATGTACATAAAGGATAATGGAAAAGTAAATAAGTACGACATTAATTCGAATAAAATGTTCAAGAGCATCAATGAGATGATGATGAATACCGTTCAAGGAAACCTGCTAAATAACAAGGATTATAAGGCTAGAATTTATGAGAATGAGAAACAGTATTTGCTGGAACTTTCACCATTACAAAAAGGAGCAAAAGATTTCTTAAAGGTGATACAGCTGTATATCGACAAGGCAGATTATGCAGTTGTTCAAGTGAAAATGATAGAGCCAAGCGATGATTACACGAGTATTGAATTCACCAACAGAAAGAACAATCAATCGATTGATGAAACGAAATTTATTCTTAAGTAGTTTTTTGTTTGTTTTACTAACTGGGTGTTCATTGGGGCACTACGGTCGGTTGAAAGAAGTAAGTCCTCCTACTGAAGCACTGAAACCCATTTTTGGAGACAATTTTACTTCTTTTCTATTTAAGACCAATATCAGTATTTACAATAAAGAGATAAGTGGATTACTCTTGACCAAACAAATGTCGTCAGGAGATTATCGGATTATTTTCACTACGGAATTAGGAATGAAAATGTTTGATTTTGAATTCAAGGATACATCATTTACTTTGCAGTATTGCGTGCCTCAGTTCGATAGACCCGCTTTGTTAAAGACCCTCAAAAATGATATTGAAATGTTGTTGATGAATAATATTTCTTTACTGCCAAGAAGTTATTATTCCAACAAGGATGAAACCGAAATGATTCATCGGGTTCGAATGGAAAAACTATCAACATATTATTTTGTAGAAAAGTCAACACAGCAAATTTATAAAATAGAGCGTTCAAGTAAGGTATTCAAAAAAGTTATCATCTCGTTGAATGACTATAAGGAGGGTGTTCCAGCCAATATTATCATTAAGCATAGCGATATCAAATTGAAGATTGAATTGAATTTGCTAAAAAGGTAAAGTGTTGATTTTATCAGTAAGTGCAATTTAGACAAACTTAACAGTATTTAAACTTTCCATATAATCGTAATACAAGGGCTTTCGTATCTTTGTACTTTAAAGAAAATTCTATGCCAGATATAATACAACTTTTACCGGATTCGGTAGCAAATCAGATTGCTGCAGGGGAAGTTGTTCAACGTCCTGCATCGGCAGTGAAAGAATTGTTGGAAAACGCCTTGGATGCAGGAAGTTCTTTTATTAAATTGGTGGTAAAAGATGCGGGTAAAACTTTGATACAGATTATCGACAATGGTTGTGGAATGAGCGAAACTGATGCAAGAATGAGTTTTGAGCGTCATGCTACATCGAAGATAAAAAAGGCTGAAGATTTGTTTGCAATACGCACGATGGGATTTCGTGGTGAAGCATTAGCATCTATTGCAGCTATTGCACAGGTGGAGCTTCGAACCAAACGCATTGGGGATGAGATAGGAGTGAAGATAGATATTGAAGCAAGTGAAATAAAGAGCCAAGAAGCTTTCAATTGTCCTGAGGGAACAAGCATCTCCGTTAAGAATTTGTTTTTTAATGTCCCTGCTCGCAGGAATTTTTTAAAATCAGATACAGTTGAATTGCGCCATATTATTGAGGAGTTTCAAAGGGTTGCAATTCCCAATCCGCAGATAGCATTTTCATTTCATCATAATAATACTGAAATATTCAACTTGCCAATTGGTAATTTGAAACAACGGCTGATGGCTGTTTTTGGTAGTTCATATAATAACCGTTTGATTCCTGTTGAAGAAAGTACAGGGATTGTTGTAATTAAAGGTTACGTTGTAAAGCCTGATTTTGCTAAAAAAACGAGAGGCGAACAATTTTTCTTTCTGAATAAGAGATTTATCAAATCATCCTATTTGCATCATGCGGTTCAGTCGGCATTTGAACAATTGCTTCCATCCGATAGCTATGCATCTTATTTTCTTATGTTGGATGTTAATCCAAAATCAATAGACATCAATATCCACCCTACCAAAACGGAAGTGAAGTTTGAAGATGAAAAAGCTATTTATGCTTTTTTGCGATCAGCTATTAAAAAATCATTAGGACAATTCAATATTGCACCAAGTATCGATTTTAATCAAGAGGCTCATCTTTACAATATGCCAGTGAAGCCTGTTGATGGAGTTTATAAAATACCTACTATAAAGGTTGACCCTGATTACAATCCTTTTAATTCAAGCACTGCTTCATCGACCCAGCCAACGGAAAGAGAGATGTCAAATCGTGCGAATTGGGAGAAAATGTACAGTAGGCATTCCAATAATCAATTGGAATTTGAAATAAAGAAAGAGGAAGAAAACAAAGAAACAGTTTTTACGGATTGGGACAATGAATTGAAAGAGTCGAATTTGAAATCTTCTTACCAACTCCACAACAAGTACATTCTCTCTCATATAAAAACTGGATTTATAATTATCGACCAACAAAGTGCTCACGAACGTATTTTGTACGAACGGATTCTTGATAATTTTGAAAGAAATAAATCGAGTTCGCAGCAAGAATTGTTTCCAAAAACAATTGAGCTTTCAACGACCGATTTTACTTTAATGAAAGAATTGCAATCGGAATTGTATCTTTTGGGATTCGAAATAAATGAATTTGGAAAAAATACTTTTGTGATACATGGTGTTCCGGCAGATACTTTAGAAACAGATTCGGTGGCACTGCTGGAACAATTATTAGAAAATTACAAACTTAACTTGCAAGAGTTGAAACTTGAAAGAAGAGAAAATTTGGCTCGTTCTATTGCACGAAGTACTTCGATAAAATCGGGAAAAGTATTGACTCAAGAAGAAATGAATTTGATTATTGATGAACTATTTGCTTGTCGTATGCCATACAGTTCACCAAATGGGAAACCAACAATCACTACCTTCTCGAGCGAAGAATTAGACAAGAGATTTAAAAAATAAGAAACACTACTATGAGTTATCAGCAATATCGACCTTCAAGTTTTAGCATTTTGCCACCTGTCGTCAAAAATCTTTTGATTTTAAACGGATTGTTTTATCTCGCAACTATGGCCTTGGAAAGCCAATACAAGATGGATTTAGCAGATTTACTTGGTTTACATTTTCCATTATCTGAAAAATTTCACCCTTATCAATTCATCACCTACATGTTTATGCATGGAAGTTTCATGCATCTTTTTTTCAATATGTTTGCGTTATGGATGTTTGGTAATGTGTTAGAAAATTATTGGGGGCCGAAGAAGTTTTTGATTTACTACATCATCACTGGCATTGGAGCAGCGCTTATTCATTATGCCGTTGTGTATTTTCAGAATTTGTCAACTCTTGAATTTGTTAATGCATACATCGCTAATCCATCATTAGCCGACTTTCATGATTTTATTTCTTCAGATCATATCCGTGGTGTTTCACAAGAAATGGTAGATCATTACAATGCCATTATTCCTCGAACTTTCAATAATGCACTTATGGCGAATAACACCGAGGAAGCGTTGCGAATTTCAGCAGATTATATGCAAATATACAAAACAGATTTTTTAAATGCTCCTGTTGTGATTGGCGCTTCGGGCTCAGTATTTGGAATTCTTTTGGCGTTTGGCATGTTATTTCCCAATACATTGTTGTATGTGTATTTTGCCATTCCTATAAAAGCTAAATGGTTTGTAATGATTTATGGTGCAATGGAATTATTCTCAGGAATTCGAGGAGCGACTGACGATAATGTGGCACATTTCGCGCATTTAGGTGGAATGTTATTCGGATTTATTTTGATTAAGTATTGGCAAAAGTCTAGAAATAGAGGGTTTTAAAAAAATTATGGCAAATCAAATACTTGAAGACATAAGGAAAAAAATTAAGAACGGTAATGTTATTACACGTTTAATTATAGTAAATGCCGCGGTGTTTCTGCTCATAAGTTTATTCCGTATCCTACTTTTGTTTTTAGGAAGCTCGAATGGTTTTACTCTTTTTGTCAATGAGTTTATTGCCAACCTTACTCTTTCATTAAGTTTTAAAGGGTTGCTTTATAAGCCATGGACGCTCATTACCTATATGTTTGTTCATGTCGAATTAATGCATTTGTTTTGGAACATGATTACGCTTTTTTGGTTTGGTCAAATTCTAATGAACTTTACCGATTCAAAAAAAATTATTCCGCTATATATACTTGGAGGATTGATGGGTGGCATCATCACTGTCGTTTTAATAAATACGATTCCAATGTTCAGTGTTTATATTGGTTTGCCTTTGCTTGGAGCTTCTGCAGGAGTAACAGCAATTATCATCGCTGCTGCCACATTGGTTCCCAATTTTCAAATGAACTTAATGTTCGTTGGGCCAGTGAAATTAATTTATGTTGCCTTATTTGTTCTCTTTATTGATGTGTTGAGCGTGGCTTCATATTCCAATGTTGGCGGAAATTTGGCTCACCTTGGTGGTGCTTTGATGGGTTATGTGTTTATCCTTCAGCTCAAAAAAGGAAAGGATTTATCGAAAGGAATGAATCGGTTTTTTAATTGGGTGCTAGCGTTGTTTAATTCGAAACCTAAGAGCAAATTACACGTGGTGCATAAGCGCCCGATATCTGATGAAGAATATAACTTTAACAGAAAAGCAACGCAACAACAAATTGATGCGATACTTGATAAGATTTCTAAATCGGGATATGATAGTTTGACTAATTCGGAAAAAGATATACTTTTCAACGCAAGTAAAAAATAGCGGTTGAAGTGAAACTTGTTTAAACTATAGATACAAGATAATTGGTAAACGAAACAAATACACTACGCAAAGGGAAACGTTATTATTTCAATAAACTCATCCTACTAGGTAACCACCTTGCGGTATTGAGTTTACTCATCTCGTACCTTGCTCCTTTTGTTAGCCCGGAGAATTTTTCTTTCATTGCTTTTTTCGGAATATCCTATCCATTTTTAGTTCTTGTGAATTTACTTTTTGTCGTATATTGGATTGTTTTATTCAAGCGCAAAGCTTTTTATTCGCTCATGATAATTCTTTCTGGTTTTGGAATGGCACATCGTTATGTTCAGTTTAGTTTTAAAGGTTCTCCTGATAAATCTAAAAAGTTGATGAAGGTAATGTCTTACAATGTTAAGGTTTTTGATTTGTACAATTGGAGCCATAATGTAGAAACTCGTGCGAAAATGTTTAACCTTATTACTGACGAAAGTCCCGATATAATGTGTTTTCAAGAGTTTTTTTCGCGCGATAGTAGTAAGTTTAATAATTTTGATACACTACTCAAGTTTCAAAAAGCAAAGTATAGCCATGTGGAGTATACCACCAATTTAAAAGCTTCACGTCAACATTTTGGTATCGCTACTTTTAGCGCCTATCCCATTGTTTCGAAAGGGAAGATAAATTTTGGATACCTTGGAAATAACGTTTGTATTTACTCGGATATTAAAATGGGCAACGATACGATACGTCTTTACAACATGCACTTGCAGTCGATTGCATTCAGCAAAAGCGATTATAAATATGCTGAAGATTTGCAGAAAGATATCGAATCGGAAGACATGGCACAGTCGAAAAACATTGTTCGAAGATTGAAAAAAGCATTCGTAAAACGTGCTAAACAAGCTGATTTGATTGCAGCCAGCATTGCTACGAGTCCATATCCTGTTCTTGTTTGTGGCGATTTTAATGACACTCCCGCTTCGTATTCATACAGTACAATTTCCAAAAACCTTTCGGATGCATTTATTGAGAGTGGCAATGGGTTCGGGAAATCTTATGTAGGTATCTTCCCTTCATTTCGTATTGATTATATACTTCATAACAACAAGTTCAAAGCTTATAATTTCAAAACCATTAGAGAAGAATTGTCCGACCATTTCCCTATTGTTACATATCTCGAACTTCAATCAACTAATAAGTAAACTTGTCAGAAACGATTGCTCACTTATCAACAAAATTGTTCGATAAGTGAACTAAAGTAGCTTGGTGTGTACCCAACCCAAAACTATCCCTTTTTTACCTTTTTTAGATTTAGTAAATTGAGTGAATTAATGTGCAATCCAGAAATATTGTTTTGAACAAGTCTCACCGCTTCGTCATAATATAAAACTAGAACAGGAGCTTCGTTCATGATTAGACTATCCATTTTTCGATAATAATTCAATCGAATAGAATCAACGGTTTCTGCTTCTGATTTTTCATATAAACTGTCGAACTCGCTATTTTTGAAATGTGTATAATTAAATCCCTTTGGACTCCAGTTTTTCGAATAGAACAAAGAAAGGAAATTCTCCTCGTCAGCATAATCTGCCACCCAAGATTTTCTAAAAAAATTGATTTTCCCATTTGCAGCTGCTTCGGCCAATACAGAAGATTTCTGAACATCAATTTTAATGCGAATTCCAAATTCGCTCAACTGCGATTGAACATATTCGGCCAATTCCAAATATTGTTCAGTAGTAGCCAGTGTTATTTCGGGAAGCCCTTTACCATTGGGGTAGCCTGCATTGTTTAATAATTTCCTTACCATCTCAGGGTTGTAATCGTATCCAATCAATTTCGAGCCATCGTAAGTAGGTAATCCTGGAGGGATAAAGCCAGCAGTTCCCGCTATCCCTAGGTTTTTGCGGAGGTAACTCACCATTTTATTTCGGTCGATTCCGTAATTCATTGCCTGTCGCACGTCTCGCAATCTTAATGGTGACGATTTCACCACCGTCAATCCTTCGTCAATCACAAAACCAAGATAATCAGTTTTCAAAAAAGGAGTGCATTGCATCGCAAAGCTATTTTTATACTTATCATTTATTTTTCCTTCGGGTGTAAGCACTTCGTCAGTATTGATGGCGTCTATCCCCGAAATCATATCCGTCTTTTTGTTCAAAAAATTCAGAAACGAAGTTTCTTTATCTTTGATGAATGAAACAGAAACAGCATCTAAGTAGGGCAATTGGTTTTGTTGTTCTTGTTCGAAATAATTTTCATTTTTCAGCAATACAATTTTTGAATCATTCTCCCACAGCTTGAACTTGAAAGGTCCCGTACCTACAGGATTTCTTCTGAATTCTTCACCATACATATCGATGGCTTCGCGAGGTACAACTGAAAAATATTTCATACATAGAATTCCAAGAAAAGGTTGAAAAGGTTTTTTAAGATGAATCACAAACGTGCTGTCGTTAGGTGCTTCAAATGCCTTTCCATTTTCATTCTCTACATAACTCAGCAATGTGGTAGCACTCGAAAGTTTTGCATCAAACAGTCGGTTGAACGAATACACAAAATCATTGGCTGTCACCTTTCTTCCTGTATTGCCTAGGAAACAAGGATTGTTGTGAAAGACAACATTCCTTCGCAAACTAAATGTATAGTTCCTTTTGTCATCCGACAAGCTCCAGCTTTTTGCAAGGGAAGGTTTTATATGTAACGAATCGTCCAACTCAACCAATCCATTGAACAATTGATTAATAATACTGATGTTCTCGAAACTTACCGCAGCGGCTGGGTCAAGAGACGTTACCGTTCCAATCTCATTGTATCTGAAAACAGTTCTCTTGTCTTCTTTTTTTTCACCGTAATTACACGCAATTAGGCAAAGAAGGGGTAATAAATAGATTGTTTTTCTTAGCATTCGAATAATAAAATTTCTTCTTCCCAAATGTATGAATTAAAGCATACCATGAAAATGGTGAAGTGAAAGAATATCTTAACTATCAATTGTGAAGAAATAAATTTGAGTTTCTTCATTTGTAGAAATAGTATTTCGAAAAACTATTGATAAAATAGTGTT
>CAIWDF010000007.1 GCA_903911435.1 uncultured Bacteroidota bacterium | reverse complement strand
TGTATTGGTATAGGTTCCGTTATTGGTAAACTGATTATAGGTACATGTTCCGTTATTAGTGAATGTTCCGTTATTGGTAATACTGTCTATTGTAAGGAAACTACCATTGTTAATCAATGTTGCATTGTTTCTCATGCTGTCGATTAACTGAAATGTTCCGGTGTTTGTAAAGTTGACAAAGTTGCTGTAAGCTCTTGCTGTTATTGTTCCGCTATTGGCAAAAGTTCCAGTTGATGTCATCAGAAAATGCACATCCAAATTACCGCTGTTCGAAAAGCTTCCTCCGTTTATCCATAAATCTCTTCCTGTAAGGTCTGTTATCAGAGCGCCTCCTGCATTAATGGTAATGCTTCCGGAAGTGTAGGCAAAACTGGTGTTGAGCGTTACGTTGTGATTAATGGTAACTGTGTATCCCGGAAGTGGCACACAAGAGCAACTCCAGGTGGCGGGGCTTGTCCAATTGCCATTGGCTATCGAAGTAGCCGTTTGCGAAATACCTGCAAACGCTAGGAGTAACGCAAACAAAGTAAGAGTAATGTTTCTTTTCATGTTAATTTGAATTTAGGTTTATTTAAAATCTGGAACCAATACCGAACGCTTGGTGTACTTATGTTCCAGAGTGTTTTTGAATACTTCATTTATTTGCGACATCGGGAAGGTTTGAACAAACTGTTCAATTTTTAATTTACCCGAAGTGATTAATTCCAATACTTCCGGATACAACTCTGCCTTGCATCCCCACGTGCCAATCAGTTTGGCATCAAAAGCCATTAGGTTACTCAATCTTACTTCTGTTTTATCCATTGTAAATCCAACAATAGATAGGGTGGAAGTAAACGTAACCAGATTAAACGCTAAGTCTTGCCCTGCTTTTGTTCCCGAAATTTCAAATATTTTCCAGCCTATCTTTGGAGCATTAATTTCTTTGGCCAGTTCTTTAATTTTATCTTTAATGGTTTTGCTGTCGAGGCCTTTTATATTCAGTGTTGCATCCACACCGTTTTGTTTGGCAATGCCAAGTTTTTCATCATTAATATCGAGGGCAATTACTTTAGCACCCATAATTTTTGCAATCAGTGCACCATAAATACCAACACCACCCACACCCACTATAATGGCCAAATCGCCACTTTCGAGTTCCGATTTTTTTACCACTTGATATGGAGTAGAAATAGCATCGGCAATAACAGCAAGCTGTTCGAGGGAATAAGTAGTAAGCACCGAATCGGGAACAGGGCATAAATATTTAAATGGTACTTTAATATGAGATGCAAATCCACCGTGAAAATCATTGCCCGGCATTAACTGATTGCGGCAAATATTACTTCTTCCTTTTTTACACAATTCGCATTCTCCGCAAGGCAACACCGCAGGAATAATTACTTTTTTACCCATCCAGCTTGCATTTCCAGCCACCACAGTTCCGCTTATCTCGTGCCCTAAAGTTAATGGCAACGGATGTTTGGTTTGCACACCCGAGTGCCAATAGCTCAAATCGGTATGACATACACCGCAACCGGCAATCTTAACCACCACTTCCTTCTCATTAGGCTCCGGCATTGCGCTTTCCACTAATTTAAAATCTTCGTTCAATCCGGTCATTTGCCATTGGTATAGTTTCGTACTCATCTTATAATTTATTTAATGTTTAACAATTCTCTTTTATTTTCCATCCTTAATAAAGGCTGACAAATGTAGATAGTGTTAAAAGTCGTAACTATGATTTTAATCATTAATTGGCTCTTAAAGATGAGTTTTAACTCCATGTTTCTTCTTCTTTTTTGTAACAATTAATTGCAAAAAACACTAATCCGTTTAATTACTTTTGCAGAAATCAATAATCAGATTATCCATTTTGCGATTTTTACAAAAATTAGGTTAATGCATCTCCTTAAATGATGAAGGTTGCAGTTTTTGTTTCATTAATAAATTATGTCCGCAGATTCCCGTTTTATCTACTCGAGGCTTCCCTCTACTTTTGTCTCAGAATTAACACATCTTTTAACTTAAATTTTTAAAAAATGAAAAATTACAGCACAACAATTAAATGGACAGCACGCATCATGACCATGGCATTTGCGGCACTTATCAGTATTTTTGCAATGGATGTTTTTGGCGAAGGTTATGGTTTCTGGCAAACTATACTTGCCCTCTTCATGCATCTTATTCCTACTTTCTTTATTATTCTTGTTCTTGTTTTTTCTTGGAAATGGGAACTTGTAGGCGGCATTATATTTCCTCTGCTCGGGTTAGCATATATTATTCTGGCCTGGGGTAAGTTTGCTCTTGTGGCTTATCTGTTTATTTCGGGGCCACTGTTTATTCTCGGTATTCTTTACACTATAGGTTGGTATCTCAAGAAGTCAGGCAAAGCTTAAACATAAGGCATAAAAAAACTCCTCAGAAATACTGAGGAGTTTTTTTGTTTTGGTTTGTATTTACTTCTGCTTACGCTTCCATGTTTTCGAACAAAATAGCTGTTCCCTGACCTCCGCCAATACAAGCCGAAGCAATACCATATCTTACTTTGCGTGCTTTCATTTCGCGGGAAATGGTTAAAGACAAACGAGTACCTGTAGCTCCGAGAGGGTGACCCAAGGCGATGGCACCACCGTTTACATTGCAAATGTTTCTGTCCAACCCAAGTTCGCGCTCACAGCCGATAAACTGAGCTGCAAAAGCTTCATTGATTTCAATTAATCCTATATCGGATAATTTTAAGCCTGCTACTTCCAATACCAAACGGATGGAAGGCACAGGGCCCAATCCCATCACACGAGGGTCTAAAGCGCTGGTGGCAGAAGCTACAATGCGCGACAAAGGTTTCAATCCTTTTGCTTTTATAAAATCACCGTTACCGATTACTACTGTGGCCGCACCATCTACTATACCGCTCGAGTTGGCTGCTGTTTGTACACCATCTCTGGCAAATACCGATGGCAATTTAGCCATAGCTGCCAAATCAGCCGGACGAACATTTTCGTCAGTAATAAAGTCAACTGTGTTTTTTGGCAAGAACACTTTTCTTGGATTCAATCCTTCTACTTCGAAAACGGTAGAATTCATTTTCACTACTTCATCATCAAAATATCCTCTTGCTTTTGCAGCAAGGTAACGGTCGATAGAAAGTTTTGCAAAGGTATTTGCATCTTCTTTTGTTATTCCATGTTTGGCAGCTACGTTTTCGGCAGTGCAACCCATAGGCACAGCAGCGGTGTCGTTAAGCGCTTCCCAAAGCATATCCTGAAAATTTATTTTACCCAATGCATATCCGTTACGATTTCCAAAACTTACGGTAGGTGATAATGTCATGTTTTCAGTACCTCCGCACATCGCGGTACTGGCTTTGCCTAGTGTTATTTGTTCCGCTCCCGAAATAATAGTTTCGAAACCCGAACCGCAAATACGCTGCAACATGATAGCCGGAATTTCTTGCGGAATGCCCGAATACAAAGCAATGTGACGAGGAAGGAAATACGTATCGCAGCCTGGCAGTCTGGAGGCCGTTATTGAGAAGTGCGGTAGCGAATTCGGAAAATTGATTTTGCCATTCACTCCATGGCTTTTTGTGACGCCGATGATCTACATGGACGGGTGATTGACGCCTCGGAAGCAGGATTCGATTCGGCCATGAATATTTCTTGCCAC
>CAIWDF010000006.1 GCA_903911435.1 uncultured Bacteroidota bacterium | reverse complement strand
GCTTTATAGACGATAATTTTGCCCGAGGTACTAAGACAGCGTTCAACTATTTTCTAGTAAATTCAGTATAGTTAGGTCTTACACATGGAATGTAACATTTTGGAGACAATACAGACGGTTATTGTTCTTTCTACATTTTTATTGAAGGAGAATAGGGTTGAAAAACGAAGCGCTAATTATTTATTTGTACTCTAAATAAATTATCTTTGCGACTTAATAACTTATAACCATGGAAGAACAAAACAACAATAATCAGTTAAATATTGAACTAAGTGAAGAAACGGCAGAAGGGATTTATTCGAACCTTGCTATAATAACTCATTCGAATTCGGAATTCATTGTAGATTTCGTTAAGATGATGCCTGGAGTACCAAAGGCAAAGGTTAAATCAAGAATAATACTTACTCCTCAACACGCAAAACGATTGTTAAAGGCATTAAAGGAAAATGTCGCGAAATTTGAGCAGATCAACGGAACCATTAAGGATACTGAAGGTCCTGGAGGATTTCCACTGAATTTTGGAGGGCCTGCAGGTCAAGCATAAGGGTGTCAAACTTATAAAAAGGGTATAATTCTGTTTATTGATATCAGATTCTGTGAAATTTTGCATTCAAATCTTTAAGCTTAAATACGGTACTTTGTTGTTTAATTTGAATCAGGTTAAGTTAATCGCATAAATTTTTTATGTGTGTTAATATAATATTAACTTTGGCGAAACATTAAAAATACACTGAATGAAAATAAGACTACCTCTACAAATAATCGGCTTATTAATTTGTATGCAGGGTTATTCTCAATGGAACATTGATCCAGCAATTAACACTCAAGTAACTACAGCAGCTGATAACCAAGGTAATTGTTACATAGTTACGGATAGTAAAAAAGGTGCCATCATGGTTTGGGAAGACCATAGGAACAACGCAACTTATACTGATATTTATTCACAACGGTTGAATGCGGCAGGATATCCCATTTGGTCAGCCAATGGCATACCCATTTGTACTGATACGTTCAGCCAAAAAAATGAAGTTATTATAGATGCAGGACACGGAAGTGCAATAATTGCTTGGGAAGATGATCGAAATGGCAATACTGATATTTACGCGCAAAAAATTGATTCAAGTGGAAATGTTTTATGGACACTCAATGGAATCGGTGTTTGCACAACTTCATATAATCAAAGGAAACCTGCTCTGACTAGCGATATGAATGGAGGTGCTATTATAGCATGGGAAGATAGTTCATCAACAAGCAACATAGACATCTATGCGAATAGAATTGACGCAAATGGTTTACTAAAATGGGGAAGTGGAGGAGTTGCAATTTGTAGTGCAATAAATAAACAATCAAACACAAAGTTACGTCAGGATACCAAAGGTGGTGCTATAATTGGTTGGCAGGACTTCAGAAATGGTCTCGAGTACTATGTTTATGCACAACGAGTAGACTCGACAGGAACGTTGCTTTGGACTGCTAATGGAGTGAAAGTGTGCCCTACAGGTGGTGGACAAACGAATCCTAAACTTCGAGAGGATGGTCAAGGTGGAGTATATGTTGGATGGCAAGATAAACGCAGCGGAGGGTATGATGCCTACGCACAACGCTTATCCGCAAGTGGTACTCTACTTTGGAATTCCTTAGGTGTGGCTGTATGCAATTATCTCGGAAATCAATCGGCATTAGACATGTCTACAGAAGGAATAAATGGAGCAATTATCAGTTGGAAAGACAATAGAACAGGAATTGTTCAGGTTTATGCTAACAAGATTTCTCCTTCTGGTGTATTGCAATGGGGAACTTATGGAATGTTAATAGCAACAGGGATTAACCCGAACACTGTGGGTGATGATTCGGGAGGCGTAATTATTACTTGGCAAGACTCTGTAAATTCTGGTGGAACTTGGAATGTATATGCTCAACGAATAGATTCATTAGGAACAAAACTATGGTTAAGTACAGGCGCACCAGTTGCCACAGCTAATGGAGGTCAATCTTCTCCAAAACAAGTTTCTACAGGTGATGGAGGTGCTATTTTTTGTTGGCAAGATAAAAGAAGCACAATAGATTTAGATGTTTATGCACATCACCTTTATCCTTCTGGTTTATCATACATTGAATCAATTGATGAATACAACAAAGATAAAATTATGATTACTTGCAGTCCAAATCCGATTCAAGCGGATGCCACCATAAGCATCAGTTCTTCAGTCAAAATTAAGACATGGACTCTAAAGGTTTTGGATAATAAGGGTCAATTGGTATTCACTGAAATATTGAATAATACAAACTCAACAAAAATTGATGGAAGTGTATTAGCAAATGGTATTTACTTATATCAAGC
>CAIWDF010000005.1 GCA_903911435.1 uncultured Bacteroidota bacterium | reverse complement strand
GTATTATCCAAAGCTATTGATTTTATTTTTTCACCTATCAAGTTGTAAATGTCAACATTGGTTTTTGCATTTTCTTTCAAAGTGTATTTCATGTTGATGGCAGAAGTAGTAGGGTTTGGATAAAGGTTCAAATCGAAAAGCACGTTGGATGCCTCATCAATACCAGTTTGTAGTAAGCCCAGTTGAATGGCCGCTGTAAAGTTGGCTGAATTCAATCCATTGTTTTGGGTGAATAGTACAGCATGGTTGTAACCTCCCAATACCACTATTTTCGGCATTGCTGGTCCGCCATAATCTGCCATAAGGACGGAGGTGCTTGAAAACACGGGTACGCCTGTGATGCCATTGGTATTGCCCCAACTTGTCAAAGTGGTGCAACTGGTGTTTGCTACATCGTCAGATAAGTAATAAAGCACACGACCAGGATACGAAGAAGCAAAGCTCTGAACGATACCTAACGCTGTGCCACTTGGAGCTATGCACGATGCACATGGGTCGACAAAAGCAATAACTACCACTTTGCCAGCATCTAATTCACCGAACAAATGGTGCGAGGTACCTGCACAATCGTTCACTGTAAAATCAACGGCTGTTTGTCCGTTCATCATCATTGCGCTTGCAAGAAGCGTAAAACTCAAGAGTAATTTTCTTTTCATAGTGTTTAGTTTTTAATTGTTCGTTATTAATTGTTGGCGATTATCGAATCACCAGAAATTTCTTTTTTACTTCCATATTGTTGCTACTAAGCCTTACGAAATAAATGCCCGATTTTAAATCGAAACCTTCTATTCGTGCTTCATTGCTTTCTGGTTTTATGTCGGTGGTTTTTAAAAGTGTTCCTACCACATTATAGAGTTCTAGTTTTAAGTTGATAGCCGAAACATAATTCACCACCACTTGGTTGGTAGTGCTTTGGTAATGCACATCCATGTTGATAGGTGTTTCGCTGGTTTCGTTGATGCCAGTAGCAGCCAATGCCTGACCAAGTGCGGTGTAAAACGCAGTGGAATCGATACTTCCGTTTTGATTAAAAAACACAGTATGGTTAGTACCTGCAAACACCACTATCTTGGGCATTCCGCCAGGGCCATAATCGCCTTGCGACACATTGGTGTCGGAAAAGTTGATAGAATGGCTCATGCCGATGGAAGCTGTCCAACTGTTTAAAGTTGCACAATTGGTATTGGCCAAATCATCGGCTACATAGTTGTTTATTTGTCCGGGAAAAGATGCGCTATAGGCTTGTGCTGTAGCAAAGGCAGTGAGTGTAGGCGCTACACAAGCACCGCAAGGGTCGACAAAGGAGATGATGACCACCTTGCCTGCATTGAGTTCGGCAAACAAATGATGCATGTTGCCCCCACAATCGGCAGCTGTGAAATCGACTGCCGGTTGGGCTTTTGCAAGCCAACTAGTAATGGTGATGAATAAAACGAAAAGTAATTTTAGTTTCATTTTTTGTTTTTATTTATCCGTATTGCGTGCAATTCAATACTTCATTATTTATTTCCAATGGTAAATGTTTCGAAATTAAAATTAATAATCCAATGATTTAACAACTTTATTTTTATTAATTCGACCAAAATGGAGAATGTTGCGTTAGTCAACAAATCTTCGAAATCAAATAATTGCTTGTTGTGTTTATCCTTTATTTCACTATCACCAATTTTTCTGGTTTCTGCTTTATTTTTGTATTAAAAAGAGGGTTGTGCAACGGCTACTTATGTTATCTGCCGTTGTTCTTTTGTCCACTGGCTTCCTAGTTCTTTTTGTCATTTACTTCGTAACGTTGAAGCGGTGATAAGAATTCGTTAATGTCAGACTTTAAATAACTTTTCGCTTCCGATAGTGCATCTTGTTTTCTACTCCTAGATGCACTTTCCTTTGTTTCATTAAGGTTTTGTACTTCTTTGCCAAGTGTATGTTCTATACTGGCAAAATTATTAACGTTGTAGGATTTAAGGTCTGCAAAATATTTACTCGGTTCTGATTTCTGAATCAATTGCATTGCCTGTCGAGCAAAACCGCTTAAGTCGTACTTGTTTTCAAAACGACAATTAGTTATGTTTTCTAATAGTTTTTTAATTTGATTTGCGATGTCAGCAAAATATACTATTTCCAAAACTTTACCTTTCACTAGTTCGTTAGGATAGGTTTGTTTTTCCCAGTCAATTCCATTTTGCGGTTCATTTAAATATATGTCAAAATTAAAATCTTCTCCTTCAAATTCAAGTTTCTCCATATTAGCCATATTGTAGATTCCTTTATAATAATACATAGGTCCAAGTTTCATTTCGTCTATGTAAGCTGTTCCGAATTCTATTCCTTCAATAAAAAATCGTATGTTAAGTTTTCCCATTTCTAAAAGTATTCGTTTGTTTAATTTATTTGTTCTGTTGTTAGTTCGGTTCGGTTCGGTCTTAAAATATCTGATAACATATCCATATATGCACCTGCAATATTACTAAATTATTCAATCTCATACTTTCAAAAAAATATACGCACCTTTTTGGCAGGATATATGCACCTCCTATAAGCCCCCCAAAAACACACCTTATATATAGGTATGGTTTTACGGATGGCAGGAAAATATATAAATAGGGTAATGGTGGTTTAGGTTTTTTGCCAAAATGACGGTTTTTGGTAAATACGTTATTAGGCATTTCTACTTATTTCGTCCTTTTCTCAAAGTTCAAAAAATTGGATTATTTTCAAAAACCTGATATATGTCATGTTCTATTTTAGCTTTTGTTCCGAATTTTGTGTCAACATTTCACCACACCTACTTTTGCCTCCGCAATGGTTCTTTGAATAAAGTATTGATTTGGTGAAATCATGATAATCAGGAACGAAACCATGGTTTGGCTGAATGAAACCATGGTTTGGTGAATGAAACCATGATAATCTGGAATGAAACCATGATAATCTGGAATGAAACCATGGTTTGAGTGAATGAAACCATGGTTTGACAAAAACAAGAAAGATTAACAACAAATAAATAATAACAATTAAAAAAAAGAAAAATGGCAACAGAAATTAAACCCGTATTAGTAAAAAGGTCGGTGTATACTAATGTTATCGACCCCGAAAAATTAATTCAATACATCGACAATAGCAAGAACTTAGGTTCGACAGCCGATTTGTTTAAAGACCCACACATTGCATCTACGTTTTACACCGAAGGCTCCGACCTAGCGGTTTTGATAAAAAAGAAAATAGACATTTATGAAGGAGCACCGCTGCCCGGCAATCGCACCCTTCTTGAGTTAGCCATGGACGATGGCAAAAACTGGCTCAATAGATATGCCTTGCAAGTAGAAACCATTTCGAATAGCGATGCCAACCGCACCACTCGCGAACAAGCTTTTGGTAACATTCAACTTTCGTACCTCACTCCTCATAAAATAGTAATTAGCAAAAAAGGCGTCCCCGAGACTCCTAAATTGGATGTGGAGGTTACTTCGCCCGGCAACATTGCGGTTTCTATTATCAATGGTGCAACCTATCAACCAACGCAAACCAATTTTGTGGTGGTGCAACTACCACCAGCATCAGAGCCACAGGACAATGCTCCAGTGGTTTCGTTGAAAAACGGACAAGTAACCATTGTGTCGAAAAGTGCTGGCGAGTCGGTAACATCATCAGTAACAGGAAAAGGCCGTAACGTGAAATTGCAAGTAACACCTATGAATCGGTATGCTGTATATGCCTACGCGCAAAACGGCAAAAAACAAGTGAGCGAACTTTCGGTACCCATTATTGTGATAGCATAAAAGAGGAACGTTGTTTTTTTTATTTTGAAAATAATTTTTCAGGCTTCTTCATCCCTCTCCTTTGGAGAGATACCGAGGAAGAGGTCGAAAAAAAAAGAACACTAAGAAGATGAATTCTTAGTGTTCTTTTCTTTTTGGAAAAAGTATTTAAAGTAGTAAAAACTACCTAGGCTAGTTCCTCAAAACATTGATTGAGAAATACCGTTATCATCTCTTTGCGGTATCCGCGCGAGTACACATCGTTATCCACAATGCGGGCTTTCTTCACCGCTTGTTTTATCAATTCGTTTTTATCATCCTTGGTAGTGCCCGTTATCAGCACTGGTTTCGGGTCAACACCACCCACCACTATACGCACATTTCCTGATTTGTCAACACTCACAGCTGTTGTTAGCGAAGTAAAATCAACAGCTTCGCGAGGACGAAGTTTTCGGAATGCCGATTTCCATTCGTTCGCCATCGGCAGAATGATATTTTGGATGAGTGCTGTTTTACTAAGGTTTCGCGGTGCTATGCCATCGCCCGTATAAATACTTTCGAGCGCTACTTCTTTCACTCCATCCACATCAGCAAGCTCCAACATAGCGCCCATGCTAATGAGGACAGGTGCTGTGTCGGAAACAAATTTCGAGAAACAACTCTTTTTACCACCAGTAGCAATGCACAGCACACCTTCGCATTTCAAGCAATAGCCCACTGCTTCGCGCCACCATTCGCTTTGGTTGTAAAACGAACAACGATTTTCGCATAGCACATTTCCGCCTATAGTAGCCGTTTT
This sequence comes from uncultured Bacteroidota bacterium, assembly GCA_903911435.1. Taxonomy (GTDB): domain Bacteria; phylum Bacteroidota; class Bacteroidia; order 2-12-FULL-35-15; family 2-12-FULL-35-15; genus 2-12-FULL-35-15. The sequence continues at coordinate 18,486 of CAIWDF010000005.1, read as the reverse complement.
GCGAAGCATTGGCGATGCCACTTCATGTGCCACAGCTATCAATGTCGGAAAATAGTTGGCAAGTATTTTGTCTTTTTTCAAATCGTCCAATCGCACCAAAGCACCTATCTTTACATGTGTTTTCGATGCTTCCACTTTTTTTAGTTCGGCTATTTCGGTAATGTCAATCAAGCAATCCGACAATTCGTTTCCTTGAAATTTATTTACCAATACATCTGTTCCTCCGGCCAGAAACCTGAACGAACTGCTGTTGGCAATGGCCATATCAATGGCTTGTTTCACGGTAGCAGGTTTTAAATATGTTCTTTCGGTAATCATCGTTAACTCACTTTTTCAGGTTGATTTAATTTTTCTTTTTCTTTCAACAATCGCAATACATCTTCTGATTTAATCGGAAGTTTGGTGATGCGTATTCCTACTGCATCGTACACAGCATTGGCCACAGCAGGCAGCATGGCATGTATAGCGCCTTCGCCTGTTTCTTTCGCACCAAAAGGTCCTTCGGGGTCAATCGTTTCGATAATGTTGGTATGGATAGGAGGCGTATCGAGCGAAGTAGGGATTTTATAATCGAGGAAATTATTATTCACCAACAAACCATTGTAGTATTGCATCTCTTCGGTCATCACTTGTCCAATGCCCATGTGCCACGAACCTTCCAATTGACCTTCAACAGCCAATGGATTCAGTGCTTTCCCGCAGTCATGTGCTCCCCACACGTTCAGTATTTTAACATGTCCTGTTTCGGTATCTACTTTTACTTCAGCCACACATGAGCTAAACGAGTACGATGGACTTAAGCCAGCACCAGCGCCTTTGAAGTCGCCTCCCAATTTTGGCGAAATGTATTTTCCACTCACACTCACCGCACCTCGGTTGGCTACTAGCATTTCCACACCGTCTTCCCAAGTAATGTCTAACGATTTATCATTACTGAAAATTCTGTTTTCGGAGAAATGAAGTTCTTCGGCATTAATGTTTTTCTTTTTCGAAATAGCTTCTACCATTTCTTTCCTCAAGTTCTCGGCAGCGTCCTTAGCGGCATTACCAGCCATAAACGTCACACGACTCGAGTAACTTCCCAAATCTACAGGTGTTATCAACGTGTCGGCAGCTATCACAAACGTACGGTCCATGCTGATGCCCAATACTTCCGAAACAATGATGGCCAACATCGTATCGCTACCTTGGCCTATATCGTTGGCTCCCGAAGTAATCAACACTCTTCCATCAAAATCTAATTTAAGATGAACCACCGATTGAGGCAATTCGTTCCAGATAATAGGCAATGCACTTCCACTGATAAAAAATCCGCAAGCCACACCAAAGCCATGTCCCATTGGCATTTTGCCATGTTTGTTTTTCCAGTCGGCTTGTTCAGCCACCACTGTAATGGCTTGTTTTATTCCATTTGAAGTAATACGATATTTACCAACCGTCAACGAATTCGGATCGAGGAAATTCTTCATTCGCATTTCAATCGGGTCCATTTTTATTTGATGCGCAATGTCATCAATCATCGACTCAACCGCAAATCTTGTATTCACCGCACCATGCCCACGCATCGCTCCGCATTGCGGTTTGTTCGTGTACACGCGATGGGTAACAAAACCAAAGTTATCTAATTTATAAGGAGCCTGAAGCAATACTCCATTGTAATACGAAGTTACAACACCGAAACTACCATATGCACCACCATCAATAGCTACAGCTGCATCCAATACTTTTAGCATTCCATCTTTATTGGCTCCCAATTGAATGGTCATTTTTGTGGGATGTCTACCGTGATTATTCAAAAACACTTCCTCGCGCGAAAGGCGAACCTTTACAGGCTTTCCTGTTTTGCGAGCAATGTGTGCAACTATTATTTCGTGAGCAAAAGGGTCGCCCTTGCCTCCAAAACCACCACCAATATGAGGTTTTATTACCCTCACACGGCTCAATGGAACTTCCATTGTTTTCGCCAAAGCACGGTGTAGGTAATGAGTAACCTGTGTTGCCGAAATCATCGTTAATCCATTTTCATCCCAGAAAGCAGTGGTCGCATGAGGTTCAGTAAACCCATGATTGATACCAATCATCTCGAAATCCATTTTCAATTTCACTTCAGCATCCTTCAAACCTTGTTGTTGATCGCCAAAACGCAATTCTGCTTTTTTATGTACGTTGTTATTAAATTTAGTTGTATTGTGTATTTTCTCAGCAGTGCCAATATCATTCAACGATTCTTCGATAGTGAGGAAAGCCTTGATGGGTTCGTATTTTACTTTCACTAATTTACAAGCATGTGCAGCTATCTCTTCAGTATCAGCAGCGACAGCGGCTACTATTTCGCCTATATACCTTGTTTTATCAATCGCTATTGCCTCTTCATCCTGCGACAACGGAAGCACTCCAAAAGTGATTGGCAATTCTTTTCCAATGGCCACATAACGCACTCCTTCATAAGCAAGAGCTTCGGAAGTATCGATGCTCACTATCTTTGCATGAGCATGAAGGCCACGCACAAACTTAACGTGCAATACATCTTTCAAATTATAATCATCCGCATAATCAGCAATTCCTTGTACCTTTTTTGTTGCTTCTATGTAAGGGCGAGGAACTCCCACACTTCCTTTCGCAGTTGGTTTCTTAATTGTTGTTTTAGGTTTTCCAGTTCTGCGCTCTTCGGCATATTCTGCCACTGCTTCAATTATTTTTTTGTAGCCTGTGCATCGGCAAACATTTCCAGCCATCGCATCTTTTATCTCATGTATGCTTGGGTTCGGATTTTTATTAACGAAATCAAGTGCTGTCATCACCATACCGGGAGTACAGAATCCACATTGGATAGCACCCTTTTCTACAAATTTTGCTTGTAATAAATCAAGTTCGCCATTTTTCGAAACACCTTCAATGGTGGTTATTTCGGCACCATCGTATCGCAATGCTGGTGTGATACAACTAAGCACAGGTTCTTTGTTTACCATCACGGTGCATGCCCCACAACTACCTTGCTCACAACCTATTTTAGTTCCGGTAAGGCCTGCCTTCTCGCGAATAACATTCGAAAGCATTTCATGGTCGTTCACCAAAAATTCGTGTTGCTTTCCGTTTATTTTCAGTTTAATTTGTTTCATTAATTACGCTGTATATTGTTTTTATTGAAATGTCTTGTCACTATTTTATTTGTTCAAAGATTGGAAGAAATGTTCGTTCACATAATGACTTTAATCATACCCTCAAAAGCCCTGATATTATTGTTGTTTATGGATTACAATCCAGCACCAATACTTTTCCCGCCATCCACATAAATGGTTTGTCCGGTAATGAAATTTGTTTTGTCGGAAGCTAAAAAAGAAACAGCATTGGCAACATCTCCAGGCTTGCCCATGGTTCGTGTTGGTTGCGCATCAATTAATTTTTGCAATACATTTTCTTCTAGCTTTTGAGTGAGAGGGGTGTCGATAAGTCCAGGAGCAACAGCATTTACACAAACATTGTATTTCCCCAACTCCAGTGCCAACACACGCGTCATACTCACCACACCTGCTTTCGAAGCGGAATAATTACTTTGTCCTCTATTACCCAACCAGGCTCTGGATGCAATGTTTACAATTCGGCCAGAGTTTTGTGCTTTCATCATTTTAGCCGCCTCACGACAGAGCAACCAAGTTCCTTTTAAATTAACATTTACCACCAAATCGAAATCTTCAACAGGCATGTTCCAAATCATATTGTCGCGGATAATGCCTGCATTGTTTACCAAAACATCTAATTGTTTGTATTCTGTTTTTATTTTCAAGAACAGATTTTGAATTTCATGTTCGTTACAGATATCCGCTTTTACAAATATTAATTGATCATCATATTCTTCTAACAAGGCTTTACCCGATGCTTCATCAATATCAACAGCAATAACAAAATAATTTTCTGAAATGAATTTATCTACTATTGCTTTCCCAATTCCTTTTGCTGCCCCGGTTACGAGAGCTGTTTTTTTGCTTGTCATTTTATTATTGTTTGTTTTGTTTCTATTAATTTCGCGATTATACTTATTGCTATTTCATTCGGACTTTCCCCTTTAATGTCGATACCCATTGGCATATCCACAGCATCGAGTTCTTCTAAAGTAGCTATTCCTCCTTCGGCAAACATTTTTTTAGTCATCTCCACTTTCCTTAAACTCCCTATCATTCCAAGGTAAGCATGTTTCTTTTTGATGCAGAATGCAAGTATCGTTCTGTCGATAGGATGGCTATAGGTTAATATGGCAACATAGGTTTGCTCATCAAAGGGCAATAAGCTTAATGCCTGTTCAAAATCCAGATTCATTTTATTTATCTCTGGGATTTTAATTTGATCGATGTACTCTTTTCTATCATCAATCACAACCACTTCGAAATTCATATCCAGTGCATATCTGGCCAATGCCTGACCAGTATGACCTGCTCCAAAAATGTATAGTTTGTTTTTTTTCATAATAGGTTCAATATAGATGTCAACTGTTCCTCCACAACACATATTATGTTGATGCAATAAATCGTGCCGAAAGGTTTGTGGTTTGTTTTTTTCAATCACTTGAATAGCATTCTCAATCACCTTTTTTTCTAACGCTCCACCGCCTATCGTACCAAGTATTGTTTTGTTTTTACTCACCAACATCTTAGCACCAACCTTTCGCGGAGTAGAACCTTTAGTGGCAACAATGATGCAAAGCGCAAGAGGCTCGCTCGAATCATGAAGGGCTTTTTCTATTTCGGTTAAATGAAACACTAATTTTCTTTTCTTAAAAACACTAACCAATCTTCCTCCGTATTCACATTGAGAAGTACATTATTCTTTTCGGCTTCCACCTGAATTCGTTTATAGTTCTTCAACACATCCTTCAATATCCAGTTATTCCCTTTTAATTCTTTTAAGTCCGCAAGGATTTCCTTACTGACTAAAATGGGGTGTCCGTTGAAACCATTTTTACTTGCGACTACATAAGAATTTGGTTCTAACTTCTTCCACATTTTGACTAATAGTTCTACACTAATATCGGGATTATCTATATTTTGAATAAAGCAATCTTCCGCATACTCAAGCCCGTCTAATCCCATTTGAATCGAATAGGTACGCCCTAGCACCGTATATTGATTAAACCCTATTTTTGCTTTTTGATACAGTTTGGTAATAATATTCATCCATTCACCAGTAAACAGTGTCTTATTGAGAATCACTATTGGTTCAACAATTCCAAATTCAATATACACATTTACTAAATGCTCAACTAAGGTTTTATCATCTATCTTCAAAAACGCTTTAGGATGTTGCATACGCAATGACTTTCCTCCACTCAGGATTATAACCGAAGGTATATTGTTTTCCATTTCAAAACAAAACTATTTATACTTGACTCAACCAACTATGATTTTTGTCATTCAAATACTGACACTTGTCACTTTGTAAATCTAATTTCTAGATTACGATGCAAATTTCCTTTCTGTTTCGCAACAGAAAGGAACTCCTCATTTACGGTGCAATTTTTCACTTTCTCCTTTATTGATTTTTCATGCATTTTCTAGAATAATTGATGCTCAGAGGTAAAATAATCAATAATTAACTAATTTTGTTACAAAGGACCATCACCCAAAGCCTCAATTAGTCCATTCTAGGTATAATTTCTACGCTTCGTTCTCCAAATCCTTGATTTCGAAATATGACGAAAGTTTTTTTCAAAATGATTATTGTCATAGTTTGCACCTACCTTCAAAAATACCTTTGCCACGTAAAGTAATATTAATTATATAATATATTATCACGTTTAACTATGAAGACACTGGAAGAAATATTGAAATTTTGTGAAGATGTGGCGTTCGACCTCAATTTTACACATGCCAAAAAATGGAAAGAAGCGAAAGAAGGTAGAGTGATTGTTGGATATATGCCAATTTATTTCCCTCGCGAAATTATTCATGCTGCTGGCGGTATGGCGGTTGGAATCTTTGGTGGTGGCGACCGCAAACAAATCATCAAAGGCGATGCATATTATCAATCCTATATTTGTCATATACCACGAAGCATAATGGAATTGGTGTTAGATAAGCACACCGACCATTTTGATGGATATATTTTCCCTTCTATTTGCGATGTTATTCGAAACCTGTCGGGAATTTTCAAGCAGCAAAAAATTGGAAAATTTGTGAAGTACATGGATTTTCCTCAAAACTTTTTACCTCAAATTGGAGGTGTGTTCTATCAACAAGAAATGGAACATGTATTGAAATACATCAAAGAAATTAATGGGGTAGAGGTTACTACCGAAAAATTGAATCATTCTATTGAATTATATAACAAGAATAGAAAGATGATTGAATTTATTTACAATATTCGTCAAGAATTTCCTTGGAGATTAAGCATTGTGGATGTCTATCATATCATCAGAGCAGGCACTGTCATTACTATTGAAGAGCATAATGCAATCCTTGAAACAGTTTGCGAGTTGATTAAACAAGACATTGGCGCACCTCAAGACAAAGTGAAAGTGATTATCTCTGGCGCATTCTGCGAACAACCTTCTGTAGGTTTGATTAAAGCTGTTGAAGAAGCAGGTTGCTACGTAGTGGATGATGACTACATGCTTGGCTCACGTATGATTCTTGGTGACATTAACTCGAAGAGTGAAAATCCCTTGGAAGCCATTTCCAATTCATACATCAAACAAAGTCAGTTCTCTTCCTCTATATACGATGTTCACGATCCTAAAGAATTCCGACTTGCAAAAATTGTGAAAGATAGAGGAGCTGATGGGGTAATATTTGCAGCAGCAAGTTTCTGCGACCCAAGTTTGTTAGATGCTCCAATTTTCCAAAATGCATTCAACAAATTAGGCATTCGATACATTGCCTTCCAGTTCAGTGAAAACATCAATCAATATAAAGTAATTAAAGAACAAGTAGGTGCATTTTCCGATTCCATTAAATTATGGGAAGATGAACCAATAGTAGCAATTTCATAATAATAATAAACCACACTATGGCACAAGAAGCACAAAAAGAAAGAAGTATGATTCTCCAAAAGGAGATGATTGAGGGGCTATTCAATGATTTGGGAAAAGCAAAAGAAACTGGAAAAAAAGTTTGTTACACGTTTGTACCAGGAAACCTTTCGGAACTTATCCGAACATTTGATATGTTGCCTGTTTACCCCGAAATTAATGCATTACAAAGCGCAATGCGTAAAAAATCGGCATCGTACATCAAAGAAGCAGAACGTCATGCTCACTCCGAAGATGTATGTACATATGTAAAATGCGATGTTGGAATGATGATGAAAGGAAACATAGGGCCTACAGGCGAAAAAATTCCTGAACCTGACATTTTATTGTTGAGTTATACCGGATGTTTTACTTTCCTTAAATGGTTCGAAACATTAAAAAGAGAATATCCAAATGCTAAAGTCATCATGGTGCACACTCCATATCAGGAGAACGCAAAAATCACTCCCGAGATGACTCAATACATGGTGAAACAGTTCAAAGAAGAAGTAATTCCTCAAATGGAAGCGGTTACTGGTATTAAATATGACGAAGAAAAGTTGAAAAAAATTCTAGCTCTTTCGAAAGAGGCAGAAGATTGGATTACAAAAATATTCGACACTACTAAACATAGACCATCTCCTATCGATGCTTATTTTGCAGGTGTGTATTACATTGGGCCAATCAACATTGGTTTCAGAGGTACGCAACAAGCGGTGGATTATTACAAAGAATTATATAAAGAGATTCAAGAACGTATTCGTCTTGGTTTAGGACCAATTACACCAGAAGGTGAAATGAAAGAAGAGAAATACCGTCTTGTTGTGGAAGGCCCACCAAATTGGACATCTTTCAGAGAGTTCTGGAAAATTTTCTACGACATGGGAGCTGTTATTGTTGCATCTTCTTATACCAAAGTTGGTGGAGTGTACGATATGGGATGGCGCCACGATCCTTCTCGTCCCCTCGAATCGTTATCCGAATATTGTATGAATTGCTACACCAATTTAAATATACCTCAACGAATCGATTTATTATCAAAATGCATCACTGATTATGCCGCTGATGGTTATGTTACAAATTCAATCAAGAGTTGTAATTCCTTTTCGGCAGGTCAATTAGGAATGATGAGAGAAATAGAAGACAGATTAGAAGTGCCTGTTGGATTTATCGAATCCGATTTGGTTGACCCAAGATATTTCTCGTATTCTAATATCAAAAATCGATTGGAGTCTTATTTCCAAATGTTGGAACAGCGTAAGATAATTCATGAAAGTGAAAAAGTGTAAAACCAAAAAAATACAATAAAATGAAGAAATATTATTTAGGAATCGACTTAGGATCTACCACTTCAAAAGCGGTAATCATTAATGAAAACGACCAAATCGTTGGTAGAGGAATAACCAACACAAGAGCAAATTACAAAGTAGCAGCTGATATCGCCCGTGAAGAAGCTATTTATGACGCAAGGTTTACATTATTATCCAACAAAATTAAATTGGATATGGAAGCTAAACCTGAATTCAAAAAATACATGGAGGACATTCGTTCCGTTTTCCAATATCAGCAATTCAAAAGAAGAATGGAAAGTTTGGAAAAAATGTTGAATAAAACCGTTTCTGAATTTACATACGAAAACAAAACAGCGATTGCCGATAAGCTTCGCCTAATAATTGAAAACATTCGTCCTCAAATTAGAAATGAATTTGTTCATGGAAATTTAGGTTCTAAAAATCAATTCTTCCGCGACATTGTAAGTGAAAAATACAATGTTGGTGTTGATGCTTTAGGACGTGAATATTACGAACCTTTAATGTTAGCATTCGATAAAAGTATTACCCCTGTTGAGAACGAAATGGTGCAATACAATTTCAAAGAGTTGGTTCTTGAATCAATGGCAGTACTTGAGGAAAAATATAAAGGCCTTGCTGATCAACAAGAAGATGGCAGCAAAGAAGATTGGTACTATGCTGAATTGAATGCGGTAAAAAGTAATTACAAAAATGTAGAAATTTCTCTTCGCGAGCATATTGAAGCTATCGCAAGTGAAGATATTCACATTGCTAAAATGGTTGGTACAGGTTATGGAAGAGCTTTATTGCCTTTTCCTGAAGATTGTATTAAATCTGAGATTCTATGCCACGCGTTTGGAGCTCATGCTATTTTCCCTAACACACGTACTGTTTTGGATATCGGAGGTCAAGATACAAAAGCAATTCAGGTTGATAGCCACGGACTAGTTACTAGTTTTCATATGAACGATAGATGTGCTGCTGGTTGTGGTCGTTATCTTGGATACATCGCTGATGAATTTGGTTTGTCACTTAACGAACTTGGACCTGAAGCGATGTCTTCTACTAAAGAAACCACAATTTGTTCTACATGTACTGTATTTGCTGGCGCTGAGGTAAAAGAACTTTTACACAATGGAGAACAACGTCCGAATATTTTGGCAGGTCTTCATAAGGCAATTGTACAACGTGCTATGTCTCTTATCGCTCGTTCTGGTGGTGTCCGAAATGAATTTACATTCACGGGAGGTGTTGCGAGAAATCAAGCAGTGTTGAAATACGTTAAACAAATGGTTACCGATTCGTATGGCCAAGTAACCATGAACATTCACACCGATTCCATTTTCATGGGTGCATTAGGTGGAGCAATGTTTGCTCGTAGAAACATCAGTGCTGATTTACCAAAGGCAGGAAAATCAGTTGAAGCATAAATAATTTATTAATAGAATAAAAAACTAGAAAATATGAAAGATACAATTTATACAATGGGCGTTGATGTTGGCGGGAGCTATGTGAAAGCCGTTTTGATGTCATATAACCACAAAACTCAAGATCATAAATTAGTTGATAAACAAACTGAGAAAATCAGAAAACGTGACCCAAAGGATGTGGTTGTTGAAGCAGTTGATACGCTTCTTGAACGTAACAAATTATCTTACGACAAAGACATTGCATATTTAGCTTCTACTGGCGAAGGTGAAATGGTTCAGCGTAAAACAGGTCACTTCTATAGTATGACTTCTCATGCACGAGGTGGAATCTTTTTTGTTTCAAATGCAAAAACCGTTGTAGATATGGGAGGTTTGTATGTGAGAGCAATCAAAGTGGACTCGCGTGGGAAGGTGATTGATTATAAAATGACAGGACAATGCGCTTCTGGCTCAGGTCAATTCATTGAGAACATTTCAAGATATTTGGGATTAGCAATTGAAGAGGTTGGAGCAATGTCTTTGAAAGCGGATAATCCTGAAGTTCCATCTGGAATCTGCGCTGTATTAGCCGAAACAGATGTAATCAATCTTGTTTCAAAAGGATTATCAACTCCTAATATCGTGAAAGGAATCAATATTTCCATCGCACAACGTGTGATAAAATTATTAGGCTCTTTACGTGCCGAAGGACCTATCGCATTGGTGGGTGGAATGGGAATGAATGCAGGAATGATTCAAGCAATTGAAGAATTATCAAGCGAAAACAAAAAAGCAAAAATTGAGTTCATCGCTAATCCTGACGCTATATATTCTGGTGCTATTGGGGCTGCCCTTTGGGGAGGTTTCAGATATCACAAATTAAAAGAAAAAGAAGCTGTAGCAGTTTAATAAATTCCTTGGATGCAAACGGTTGGATTAAATAATCAATTAGGAAGAGTGGTGCAAAACGTTCAAGGACGTTTTGCTGCCGATGGTGAATTGCAAATAAAAGTTCCCTCAGCTTTTTTGAATCATTACAAAGCAAACGATAAATATAAAAACGCGATTACTTCAGACGATTGGTATGCTACCAATCTTATCGGAAAGGTGGAACTAAATCAAATTTCGATTTCTGGTCAGAAGACGACAGAGGTCCCTAATTCGAATACCGAGAATCTTATTGGTACAAGCATTAAGATGATGATAGAAGGCAAATGTCATTATATCTCATCTTCTATTATCATAGGTGCTGATGGTGAATTCCCTGTAGCAATCATCATTCCCAATAATCAAATGGAGCATCCTCAATACAATATTTCACCACTTGACGGTTGTTTTTGCCCAAAAGATATGAATGAATTGAATAAATGTCTTACCGGTTGTTTGAATGATGCCAACTGCAGCATCGGGCAGAAGTTTTCGAAAATGAAAGCGTTTTATATCGTTGACATCAACAGCTAATCATGTTAAATCATGTTTTAATTAAAGTTAACTCAATAATTGTTTTGCAATTGTTGGAATAATATTTCCTGAAAAAAATTGAAAGAATGGAACAAGTAAAAAATGAAGAAGTAAAACAAGTGAATCAACTTGATTCATTGTTCAAACCAAAATCGATTGCCATCATTGGAGCGTCTTCCAAAGATTTGTCAATTGGAAATGTAATTATTAAAAACCTTGTTCATTTTGGGTACAAAGGGCCTATTTACCCTATCAATCCTAAAGAACCCGAAATAAGAGGAATAAAAGCCTACCCAACTATTTTCGATGTGCCTCACGATATTGATGCGGCACATGTAATCATTCCGAGCAAATTTGTTCCTCAGATAATAGAAGATTGCGGAAAAAAAGGAATCAAATCGGTTATCATCAATTCAGCTGGATTCAGCGAAATGGGCGAAGAAGGAGTAGCTTTACAAAAAGCATTCTTAGCAAAAGCAAAAGAATACGGTGTGCGCATCTTTGGCCCAAACTGCCAGGGCATCATCAATTGCGACCCTGATTACAATGCGTATTGCGATTTTACATTCACCTTTCCTAAACCAGGTTCCATCTCTATAGTAGCGCTGAGTGGCGGTGTGGGTGCATTCATCATGCAAAGTTTATTCGACCTCGATATCGGAATGCGCATGTATGCATCTAATGGAAACGCCTGCGATGTGTCGATTTCGGATGTGGTGAATTATTATGGAGATGACGAAGGAACAAAAGCAATCATCCTTTATACCGAAGGTTTTGCTAATCCAAAAGAGTTTATGGAAACCGCCAAAAAAGTGGCGAAGAAAAAACCGATACTTGCCATGAAAGCAGGGCGTACCGAAGAAGGCGCTAAAGCAGCAGCTTCTCACACCGGTTCGCTGGCGGGAGTGGATATTGCTACCGAACTTATTTTTGAGAAAACAGGAATGCTTGCGTTTAACAACGAAGAAGAGATGTGTCAAACAGCGATGGCTTTTTCTACACAACCTATTCCAAAAGGCAATCGTGTTGGAATCATTACCAACACAGGCGGACCGGCAGTAATAGCTACTGACGAGTTGGTAAGTGCCGGACTAGAAATACCTGCATTATCAGCCAAAGCAAAAGAAATACTTACCGCCACTCAATTGCCGGAGGCCAGCATTGGCAATCCCATTGATGTGGTAGCAACCGGTGGTGGTGCGCATTTCCGCAGTGCATTGGATGTGTTGATGAACGAAGATAATATCGATTCTATTTATATCAATTTTGTAACTGCACCGTTTACCGACACTGATGAAGTGGCGCGACAAATAGTGGAAGTAAACAAAATGAAAAAGAAACCGATTGTGTGCAATTTCATGACCAACATGAGCATGGAGCGCTATCAGGTAACAGCAAAAATAATGAAAGACGGTGGTGTGCCTTGTTATGCATTCCCTACTACGGCTGCCAAAGCGCTGGGTGCTTTGTACAAATATCACAAAGTAAGTTCTCGCAACATTGGCGAAGCTCGCGAATTTACCGACATCAAAAAAGATGTGGCATTGGCCATCATCAACAATGCAAAAGAAGAAGGAAAAATATTTTTATGTTCTTCGGATGTGTATCAATTACTCGAAGAATATGGTATTCCGGTTGCCGACTGGCGTGTGGCCAACTCGGCTGACGAAGCAGTGAAAGGTGCCGAAGCCATTGGATTTCCGGTGGTGATTAAAGTAGATGCCGAAACATTGGTTCACAAAAGTGATTTGGGCGGAGTGGTGATTAATCTCAAGACTGCTGCCGATGTGCGCGCTACTGTTGAGAAAATGAAAACTCAGTTTGATGCTCCCGATTTAAAATTCTTTGTTCAGAAATTTTTACCCGGAGGAAGAGAACTCATAGCCGGAGTGAGTGCCAAAAAAGATTTGGGACACCTTATTATGTTTGGTATTGGCGGCATCTATGTAGAAGTGTTGAAAGATGTTGTTTTCAAAATAGCACCGGTGACGGAAGTAGAAGCCACAGAAATGTTGGCAAAAATAAAAGCTACCAAACTACTGGATGGGGTGCGTGGCGAAAAAGCAATTCACAAAGCAAGTGTTATCGAAATCATTCAGCGTTTGTCGCAACTGGTGTGCGACTTGCCAATGATTGAAGAAATGGATTTGAACCCTATCATGGCTTTCGAAGACAAAGCATTTGTGGTGGATGCACGTATCAAGATATAGTTAGTGAATAGTGAATAGCGATTAGCGAAAAGTAAACAGCGATTAGTAAAAAGTAATTAGAGAAAAATAAAAATGGCAAACGAAACAAAAAAAGAACAGTACAAAATTCATTCGACAGATGTAATGAAAAAAATAATGGGTGAATATTTTCTTTCACTCGAAACAGGAAAAAAGAAAATAGCATGGTGTACCAGTGTGGGGCCGGCAGAATTGCTGCGTTCGTTTGGGTTCGAAGTGTATTTTCCCGAAAATCATGGTGCATTATTGGGCGCTACACGCACCGCTATGGATTATATTCCCGAAGCCATTAAATGCGGATACTCCGGCCATGTGTGTTCTTACACCACTGCCGACATTGGTTCTTACCTCAAAAAAGAAAGTCCGCTTCAGAAACATTATGGCATGAAAGGCGCTCCAAAGCCCGACATCATTGCCTACAACACCAATCAATGCCGCGAGGTGGAAGACTGGTTTGAGTATTTTGCAGAAGAGTTCAAATGCCCTATTGTAGGCATTCAACCTCCTCGCCATCTTGACGAGATTACGCAAGACGAAATTGATGTGGTAGTAAAACAGTTCAAAAAAATGATTCCCGTTTGCGAGCAGGTAAGCGGTAATAAATTCGACCTCGATAAATTTAAAGATGTAGTACGATTGAGCAAAGAAGCCACTTTGCTTTGGCAAAAAGTATTGAAAACATCTACTGCCATGAATGCTCCGCTTAGCTTTTTTGACGGAACCATTCACATGGGCCCTATTGTGGTGCTTCGCGGCACACAAGTGGCCAAAGACTATTATACCGGCCTTTTGAAAGAACTCGAAGAAAATGTAAAAAACAATATCGGATTTTTGCCTCAGGCCAAATTGCGTATATTCTGGGAAGGCATGCCGATATGGGGAAAACTACGTATGTTCAGCGATTTGTTTAATGCCAACCATGCCGCAGTGGTGGCTTCTACCTATTGCAGCAGCTGGGTGTTCGATAAGTTTGACGAAAACGACCCTTGGCAATCGACAGCCAAAGCCTACACCGAAATCTTTATCAACCGCAGCGAGAAAGCCAAAATGAAAATGCTTTCGGAATGGTTTAAAGAATTTAAAATTGATGGCATCGTTTATCACGACTCCAAAACATGTTTCAACAACTCGAATGCTAAATTTGGTATGCCGGGCCGTTTGTCGGCCATTACAGGGGTTCCTTCGCTTATAATCGAAGGCGATTTATGCGACCTTCGTTTCTTCTCCGAAGGACAAAGTATTACTAAGATTGAAACTTTCTTAGAGCAACTGGAGGAAAGTAAGGCGATGGCGTAATTTTCCTAAAAAAATTATCACAACTAAGCCCCGCAAGGGGCTTTTTTTCTTCCCAAAGTCTCACATCTCAATTCTAAATTTGTTCCATTGTTTTTCCCCAACAACTAACAACTATCAACCAACAACTAATTTGGACGTTCAGCCTCCCTGTTCGTTCGTCCCTGTCCTCCTACCCTCGTGTATTTTTCATTTTTAGTAAATGTATACTATACAATGAAAACTAAAACCAAGAATAAAAACTACTTTATTTATGAAACGCTTTTTTGATTAAGAAAATATAAAGACGATGCAGTTAAAGCATAAGTAGGAGCCAAAAACCAGCCCACAATGGGAATGAGTAACAAAAACATAAATCCAAGACCTATTGAAAACATGAAAGGTTTGTTTTGAGAATAAAACTTTTTGCTTTCTTTTAGATTATAGCCTTCTCTTTCCAATGAATAATCTGTCATTAATATTCCATTGTAATATGCCTGCACAATAAAGGTGAGCAATGGAGCGATAATGCCAACAATGGGAATTAATTTAATCAAAGTTATTAATAGTGCAAATCCCAACTGTTTTATTGAATTTGTGATAGAGAGCGCAAGGCCTCTTTTTATTTCTTTTATCCAAGCCTTAATTTTGAAGGGCTTTGATGTTTTTGTGAGAATAGAATGAATTTTCTCACTGATAAATGAAAAATAAGAAGTCCCAACAATCAAAAACAGGGAAGTGAAAATACTGTCTTTATTAGAATCAATAGCAGTTTTTAGCAACCAGAACGCAGCTTTTATTCCTATTTTAAAATCTTCAATACTAAAATTGAAAAAGCCTAATGTGTTTTTTACTACCCAATTTGTCAGCCATGGCTCAAAATTCTCAATTCCGATAATTATTGCTTTTATGCTGATAGAAAATATCAATAGAAATAATGCACCTGAAATAAGAAGATATTTTGTCAATTTATGCTTCAAAATAAAATGATGTGCATCAAAAAAAAACGCAAGACCTTTTAAGATTTTTAAATTGTATTCTTTTGATTGTTTTTTTATTTTTTCAAAATTGAGCATAACTATGCTTTTGCATTTATTTTTTCTTTTAAAGTATCTACCAAATAATAAATCATTGGCACTAAAAATACTGTCAAAATTAAAGAAGAAAGGAGTCCTCCAATTATTACCCAAGCTAGTCCGTTTTTCCATTCCGCAGCTGTACCTGTGGCCATTGCAATGGGCAACATACCTACAACCATTGAAAGTGTGGTCATCAAAATGGGTCGCATTCGACTTTTCCCCGCAACGATTAAAGCCTCCTTAATGTTGTTGCCTTCTGCTTTTAATTGATTTGTGAAATCAACAATTAGGATAGCATTTTTTACCACTAATCCCATAAGCATTATTAGTCCCAATAAAGCGAAAAGACTCAGGTTGCTTAATGATAGGTTCAGTGCTAAAAACGCTCCGATGGCTGCAAGAGGAATAGAAAACAAGACTACAAACGGGTAAATAAAATTGTCGTAAAGTGCCACCATAATGAGATAAATCAGCAAAAAGGAAATCAGCAAAACAGAACCTAATGCTCCGAAACTATCATTCTGCCTTTTGATGTCGCTGCCCCAAGTCATCTGTATTCCTTTTGGTAGTGGATTTTTTTTAAGATAAGTAACTACATCATCGGCCACTGTTCCTGAAGGTCTTCCCAACGCATCTGAAGTTAATGTAACTGCGGGTTGCCGGTCTTTCCTTTCTAGTAATGACGGAGAATTGTCTTGCACAACACTTGCAAATTGTGAAACTTCTACCGGTGCTCCCATAGGGTTGATAAAGGAAAGGTGTTGAACGTCCTCAAAGTTTTTTCGGCTGAATTCATCAAGCCAAATCCGCACAGGATATTCTGTTCCCTTTTCGGAAAGTACAGCATCGTCATTTCCTGTTAATGCAGTTCTAATAGTCATTCCCACACTGGCTGTTGTTAACCCCAATCGCTGCATCTTATCTTTATCAGGAATTATCTTGTATTCCGGGCTTCCCGTTTCAACTGACAAACGCACATTATCTGCACCTGGCATTTTTTCAATAGCAGACTTTAACTCGTTTCCGCTTTTCATAACTTGATTAATATCGCTTCCGCTTAATGTAATTTCAATGGGTGCAGAACGTGGAATTAAACCTAAGGCCGCCATTGAATAATTAATCCCGGGGAATTTTAATTTCAAATCTTCTCGTAGTTTTTTCATGAATGTTTCTGTCGGCATGTTTTTTAGTTCCTTTTTCGGCTTCAATTGAATGGTAAATTCTGTTTTGTTTGCCGCACCAACTCCTAAACTGCCGATACCTGTGCTTGGTCCGCCAATGTTGCTGAATAGAGTTGCAACTTCAGGTTGTTCTAAAATATAAGATTCAATTTTTTGAGATGTTTGATTGTTTTCTTGAATAGAGGCCGATTTGTCAAATTCTAATGCCATTCTGAATTTGCCTTGGTCACCTGTTGAAATTAATTCTTTGCCTATAATTCCCTGCTTCATTATACCTGCAGTCATTACAAAAAGAACCAAAATAATCCCTGTAAAAAAGAGTTTGTGACTTAACACCCATTCCAATTGTTTTCCATACCAATTGGTAAAATTTTCTAATTGATGTTCAAACCAAAGCAGGAAACGATTAAAATAGTTAGTAGGTAATAAATCTTCTTTCTTCCCTATTCGAGAAGCTAACCAAGGTGTGAGCGTGAAGCCAACCAGCAAACTTGTAAGAGTGGAAGTGATAACGACCACCGAAAATTGTTTGAGCATGTCGGCAACAAAAACCTGTAAGAAAAGAATGGGTAAAAAAACCACTACGTCAACCAGTGTAATAGATAAGGCAGCGAATCCTATTTCCATTCTGCCATCCATAGCAGCCACTCGTTTGTCTTTTCCTTTGTCCAGATGTTTTTGTATGTTCTCCAATACTACAACCGCATCGTCAACAAGAATACCAATGATTAATGACATGGCCAGCAGAGTCATCAAGTTGAGTGTATAGCCCAGAATCCACATAACTGCAAATGCTGTAATTAAAGAAGTGGGAATAGCAACAATCACAATCAAAGAATTCCTGAAACTTCTAAGAAATAAAAGCATCACAATTGAAACTAATATGACCGCTAAAAACAAATCAAAAACAACTGAATTAACGGCTGCAATAGTATTGTCGGTGCTGTCATCTGCAATAATGAATTTTGTTTCTGAACTTGAATTTTGTTCTTCAATCGATGTAAATTTTGCACGAACTAATTTTGAAACATCCACAGCATTGGCATCGCCTTGTTTTTTCAACATTAAACCAATTCCATTTTTGCCATTGTATCTGCTGATGGAAGTTGTTTCTTTTATGCCATCAATTACTGTCGCTACATCTTTTACGTACACAGGGCTTCCGGCAAGTGGCAAAGCTATCTGAACATTCTTTATGTCTTCTATACTTGCGAATTTCCCGGTCAAACGAACTGAATTATTCTCTTTATTTGTCAGTACTTTTCCGGCCGGTAAGTCTATCCCTGAACGATTAATTGCTTCAACAATTTGATACAACGAAATCTTGTAAAGTTTCAAATTGTTTTGATTTACTTTCACTTCTATTTCTCTTTCTTCACCGCCAAGAAGAGTAATTTCTGCTACCCCCTTTATTTGTTTAATTTGGGGCAGATACTCATCTTTCATTTTTTGGTAAAATTCGGTAGGCGATAAATTACTTGTCGCGCTTATAGAGATTATCGGTAAATCATTTGGTGAAACTTTGCTCATCACAGGACTTAAAATATCCTGTGGTAAATCCTTT
>CAIWDF010000004.1 GCA_903911435.1 uncultured Bacteroidota bacterium | reverse complement strand
TGGTGGTTATTTAAACAATGATGGCGTAGATTGGTTGGATTACAAATCTATTTATTTCAATTCTTGTAACAGCACTAATATTGCTCCTATTGCTTCTGGTTTGAATAATTGCGATACCATTAAAGTATGTGGTGTTGGTGATACCTTAATTTTAAATGGATATTTTCTTGCTCCAGAGGTGGGACAAAACACAACAGTATCTGTTAATTTGAACGGTATGTTGGGGGCAACAGTAATATCAAATACTTCTGGTAATTCGGCAAACGCTATTGTGCAGATAATAGCAGGCCTATCAAATGCAGGTGACCAAACCATCACATTTACTGCTACCGACAATGGTAGCCCCGCAGGAATTACTGTTATCAATGTACATCTATTTATTGACACAACGAGTGTTCCAAATTTCAATCCAACAATCATTGGTAATCCTAATATCTGTCAAGGAGGGAATACTACACTTAATGTTGTGCCAACAAATTACGATAGCTATTTCTGGAGCACTGGTTCGTTTGACACTTCCATTACAGTAAATACTACTGGTATTTATTGGGTCACCTCAACATTAAATAATTGTCAAAAATCTACTATCATTAATGTTGCAGCGCATCAATTGCCTTCTCCTATAATTGGTGGTTATCCGTTTATTTGTTCTTCTTCGGGTAGCGTCACCACTGACTTGTATTCCGATTCGTTAATTTATGATTCTTACACGTGGTCAAGTGGAAGCGTTAATGATTCGATACAAGCAGTGAATGGTGTATACACACTTACCGTAACCGACCAATATGGATGTTCGGCAACCTCATCGCCAGTTACAGTTACAGGGGCATTGCCTCCAGTGATTACTGGCACTACAGCAGTGTGTAACGGACAGTTGGCAAATTTGACCACAACGAATCCGTATGTCTCATATGACTGGTCGAACGGAGCCACTGTGATTACAAACGATACCGTTTTTTTACCCGCAGGTCCTACAAGTTATACTCTAACGGTGGTCGACCAAAACGGATGTGTATTGACTTCAGCACCTGTAACTATAAATGATTTCAACTTTGCGATTTCGGTTTCAGGTATTCAACCATTTTGTGCTGGACAAAGTATTAACGTGACAGCGAGTACCAATAATCTTACTCAAATTCCAAATTATGTATGGTCGAATAGTGCTACCACAAGTGTTATCAACTTAACTTCTGGTGGTACGTATACTGTTACGTTGACTTATCCTAATGGTTGTACTTCGGATACTACAGTGACAGTGGCTCCACCTAATCCATTGCCAACACCAACAGTTACTGGACCTCTATTTACTTGTGGAACAACACCAACTACATTAACGGTAAGTCCTATTACGGCTGGTTCTACTTATGTGTGGGCAGGAACTAGCAGTACCAATAGTTCGATTTCGGTATTAAGTGGTAATTACTCGTTAACCGAAACAAACGCGAATGGATGTGTTGGTAATTCTCCAGTTTATCAAGTTACGAATCAAAATCCATTGGTGACGATACAAAACAATACACGTTTTTGTCCGGGTGCAAGCATTAATTTGACTGCTAACCCTACGATACCGGGAGGTGCAAATTATTTTTGGTCGAATAATGCTACAACTCAAAGTATAACTGTTTTTAATTCGGGTGTTTATTCAGTGACAGTAAGTTATTCTAATGGTTGTTCAGCAGCTGATTCGGTGACGGTATCTACATTTAGTTCACCAGTGGCAAATTTTACAGAATCTCCACTTGGGTTCTTTGGTGCTAATACACCAATCTCATTCCAAGATTTGTCGACTGTGGCTAGTGCGAGTATTGTTAATTGGGTTTGGAACTTTGGGGATACGATTGGGGTGTATTCTATGGGTGCTAATCCAACTCACACGTATGCTATTAATGGATGGTATATGGTGACATTGGCTGTACAAAGTAGTGATGGTTGCTGGGATACAACCTCCACTTCTATCTGGGTTGGAATGGAGGAATTAGATTTTTCGAGTGGTATAACTATTTATCCTAACCCCTTTACCCAACAGGCTACCATTGACTTTTATGGAGTTCAACACAATACCACGATTAAGATCATCGATGTAATTGGCAAAGAAATAAAATCAATAAATTTTTCTGGTAAAGAATGTGTAATAGAAAAAGGAGAACTCAAGTCAGGGATTTATTTTTTACAAACTTCTGATGAAAATAAAAAAGTAATCAACCGAAAATTGGTGGTTCAGTAGATTTAGTAATGGCTAGAAAATCTCATATCTCCCATCTCATTTCTTCTATCCTCTTCGTGCCTTTCTGCCTTTGCGGTAGGTACATCTCACATCTAACAACCCCTATTTCCCCTTTCCCGGTCCCAATACCTTCTTATGTATCTTCATCACCTGCGGTATCATCAGCCTATCCTTCCCATTCTTTATCACATACTCCGAATGGTAAATCTTCAACCCATCCGTCCATTGGTTTTTCATCCTTTCCTTCACTTCCTCCTTAGTTAGTCGGTCGCGTTTCATCACCCGTTCTATCCTCGCATTCAAAGGTGCAGTCACCACTATCACCTCATCCATTAGCTTATTTGCTCCACTCTCAAACAGTATAGCCGCTTCCTTCATCACATATTTGCATCGCTTTTGTCTCCTCACCCATTCCACAAAATCCCTTTCCACAGCCGGATGCATTATTTTGTTCAGCACCTCCAACTCCTTTTTGTTAGTAAACACCAAAGCCGCCATTTTCTTTCTATCCACCCTTCCTTCCTCGTTCAGCACCTCCTTCCCAAAATGCCTCA
>CAIWDF010000003.1 GCA_903911435.1 uncultured Bacteroidota bacterium | reverse complement strand
TGTTTTTTGTTTAACATTCTTCCCGTTTTGATGGAGTTTCTCCAGTTCCTTTTAGTTGTAACGAATTCTATGTGATACCGAAAATTGAAGAGGCATTTTGTTTACCCAAATAAAAGAAATAAAAACAAGGCTTGAAGCAAAAAAAGTTAATCGAATTATTTTACCCCATCATTTCGTCTCATGAATTCAAGAAGATTACGAGCCTCTTCATCTGACAAACTTTGATTAGGCATTCTTACAAGGCATATTTCTAGTTGAGCTTGCGCAGCAGGGTCTTTGTTAATCATTTCATCTGTATTAGTGATGAAGTTCATGATCCAAGATGGCAATTGACGAGTAGTAACTCCTTTCCAACCTGGGCCAACTAATTTTTCTTCTGTTAATTTGTGACAAGCTGCGCATTTGGCTACAAAAGATTTATTTCCTGCAGCAGCCATAGTTTCATTAAGTTTCTCATCCAACAGAATGTCTTTAAATTTGCCCGCCCCATGTTTCGAATCATAGCTAGAAGGCCCTGAATTCAAAGTAACATCTTGTGAGGTGCCGTTTCCTCCACAGGAAGAAATAAAGGTTGTAAAAGTTGAAATTACACTTAAAATTAATATCTTTTTCATAGGTATTTTTTAGTGAAAATAATTTTTGCAATATTCGTAGTGAAAGGTAAGACTAAATATGATAATTATCATAACTAAAAATGAAGAACATCAATGACTACTTTGCCTAGAATAAATAATTTTGAGCATTAAAACAAAAAATATACTATTTTTAGAATATTTTGGAAATTAAAGTATTTTGAAGACTAAAGATTATATGAATCAACCCTTACACAAATGGCTAAAAATTGCAATAATTAACTTGAATATTATAGCATTTATTGGTGTTGTATTAAGATATAAAATTGTGTTTTCATTACCATTTATTGATCAAAAACATTTATTACATGCTCACTCCCATTTTGCATTTGCAGGTTGGTTAACACAAATACTAATGACACTCTTGGTTGTGTTTTTATATCGTAAAGGATTGAATGATTCATTCAAAAAATATTCGTGGTTGCTTTTAGGAAATTTGCTAACTGCCTACGGAATGCTAATTACTTTTCCGGTCGAAGGCTACGGATTTTTATCTATTACTTTTTCTACATTATCAATTTTTGTTTCATATGTTTTTGCGATTGTATTTTGGAAAGATCTAAATAAACTCAATTCTAAATCAAGCAGCATCTGCTGGTTTAAAGCAGGAGTGGTGTTCAATGCGGTGTCGTCTATAGGAGCCTTCTCTTTAGCTTACATGATGGCTACTCACTATATTCATCAGAACTATTATTTATCTTCAGAGTATTTCTTTCTTCATTTTCAATATAACGGATGGTTTTTCTTTGCATGTATGGGGTTACTTATTGATAAATTGGAGAAATATCAAATCATTAGTCAAATTTACAAAACAATTTTCGGTTTGTTCTTTCTAGCCTGTATCCCCGCTTATTTTCTTTCTGCATTGTGGATGTCGCTACCTACATGGATCTATATTTTAGTTGTAATATCGGCTTTGGCTCAATTTCTTGGATGGTTTTTACTTGTTAAGGTAATGTTTCAGCACCTCGATGTATTAAATAATTTAACTTCTGTTTTCTCAAGGGTATTGTATTCAGTAGCGGCATTTGCCATTTCCATTAAGTTATTGCTTCAAATCGGGTCTACTTACCCACCTCTTAGCGACATGGCATTCGGATTTCGACCGATTGTCATCGGCTATTTACATCTTGTTTTATTGGGAGCAATCACCATGTTTATTTTAGGTTATATTGTTGCGAACGGATTCGTTTCCTTGGAAATCATTTCAATTATTGGGCTTTCTGTTTTTGTTTTTGGTGTTATCATTAATGAGATATTGTTGATGTCTCAAGGAGTCTCTGGGTTGAAGTATGAGAGTGTTCCATACATTAATGAATTTCTTTTGGGTAGCGCAATAGTTATGTTTACTGGGATATTTTTGTTTGTTACTGGTCAATTTAAAAACAAAATCGAATTAGAAAATATAGTATGAAAGATAATTGGAAAAGATATGTTTTTGCCATTTTAGTTTTTAGTTTTTTTGCATTTTCATTACATTTGTATAGCATTAAAAATTTCGAATACAGAAAGGGTTATAATAGTAAGTTAGCTCAAAATGGAGAGTTGGTGTGGCAAAAATATAATTGCCAGAGCTGTCATCAGATGTATGGCTTAGGTGGATACCTAGGGCCTGACTTAACAAATGTGCTTTCGGTAAATGGTAAAAATGCCACTTATGTCTTAGCGGTGATTCAAACTGGAAACAAACAGATGCCTGCAAATAATCTCTCTGAAGATGAGAAGACAGAAATTATAGAATTTCTAAAATCGACTGATGCAAGTGGTGTTTCTGACCCAAAGAGTTTTGTGAAACAAGTAAATGGAATGATTTCGAAAGATGGAAATGGAAACTGAAAATAAAATAGGTAAGTTCTTTTTGGCGGTTGCGTTAATAATGTTGACGTTAGGATTGATATTTGGTGGTATTGCATCAATATCATACATCAGTCCGGGATTTGCATCTTCTTGGATTGGTTTTGTACAACTACGACCATTGCATGTTTCGTGTATTATGTTTTTTATTTTAATTGGAGCAAGCGGTAGTGTTTATAGTGGGCTCAATTCGTTGATGCCTAAATCAGCCTATATTCCTATTGCTTATTTGCAACTCGGATTGTGGTTGGTAGCAATTATCTTCATCTTGTTCTCGTACTCTACTAAACAGTTTGGTGGAAGGGAATATTGGGAATTTCCCCCAAAATATGCCATTTTGATAGCTCTCGCTTGGCTTTTGTTTTTGTACAATTTTGTAACGGTTGTTATTAAAATTAAAAAATGGCCTGTGTATATTTGGATGTGGATGACGGGTGTGTTTTTCTTCCTACTTACGTTCACCGAAAATTATCTTTGGGAATTTCCATATTTCCGCGAACATTTTGTAAAAGATATGACCATACAATGGAAAGCTAATGGTAGTTTGGTTGGTTCTTGGAATCAAATGATTTATGGAACAGCCTTCTTTTTGATGGATAAACTTAGTGGTAACACCGCTGGTTCTAAATCGAATCTCGCCTTCCGCATGTATTTCCTTGGATTGGGCAATTTGATGTTTAATTGGGGACATCACATCTACACTTTACCTACCGAGAATTACATCAGAGTAGTGAGTTATGCCGTAAGCATGACCGAGTGGATTTTATTAGCGCGTATTATCTATTTGTTCAGAAAAACAGTAACTGAGGCTCAGAAATTATTTCATTATTTTCCATTCCGATTTTTATTCGCTTCCGAAATTTGGGTGTTCTTGAATTTGGCACTGGCCATCCTTATGTCTATTCCTGTGCTTAATTTGTATACTCATGGAACTCACATTACCGTGGCACATGCTATGGGCACTACCATTGGAATCAACACAATGATATTACTCGGGGCTTGTTTCGAATTTATGATGAAAAAGAATGACACTCTTGTTGGTTCAAAAGTTTTGAATTTTGTTTTTTGGCTCACACAGTTTTCACTTTTTGTTTTTTGGGTAACCCTTATCATAATCGGATTAAATCGAGGAATGTGGCAAATGCAGACAACTCCAAGTCCTTTCAGTTCGATGATGGCTGAGCAAGGTGGATTGTTCCATGTGTTTGTTGTTTCTGGAATTGTATTAATGATTTCTTTACTTACGATCGCAGTGGCATTACTCAACAGTTTTTTTAAAGAAATATTTTCGAGAAAATTATCTGCATAAAAGTTTTGTTTCTTTTACTAATCTACAATATTTAAACAATTAAACTAATTATGGAAAATTTTAAAACAATTATTGAACCATTTAAAATAAAAATGGTTGAACCTATTCACTTAAGCTCCTTCATTCAACGTAAAGAATATTTGAAGGAAGCAAATTTTAATCCGTTCGCTTTGGATTCCGACAAAGTGATTATCGATTTTCTTACTGACAGCGGCACTTCAGCAATGAGTAGCGATCAGTGGGCCGGAATGATGCAAGGAGATGAATCTTATGCAGGTGCTAGCAGTTGGCACAAGATGCGAGAATCGATTTTTGATTTAACAGGTCATGAGTTTATTTTGCCCACACACCAAGGAAGAGCAGGAGAAAGAATTCTTTATGGTCACTTGGGAGGTCCTGGTAAATTTTTTATTAGCAATACCCATTTTGATACCACGCGTGCAAATATTGAATTCTCTGGAGCCGAAGCCATTGATATTCCTGTGGAGGAAGGGAAAAATCCGAAAGAATATCACCCATTTAAAGGAAACATGGATGTAAAAAAACTAGAAGAAATAATTCTAGAGAAAGGTTCAGCAAACATTGCAGGTGTTATTCTTACTGTTACAAATAATAGTGGTGGTGGACAACCGGTGAGTATGGAGAATGCAAAAGCAGTAGCCGCTATTTGTAAAAAATACAAGATTTATTATTTTCTCGACTGTTGTCGTGTGGCAGAAAATGCCTATTTCATTCGTCTTCGTGAGAAAGGATACGAAAACAAAACCTATAAAGAAATTGCACAAGAATTGTTTTCGTTGACTGATGGTGCAGTGATGAGCGCTAAAAAAGATGCATTGGTTAACATGGGAGGTTTCCTTTCTTTGAAAGAAGAAGAACTAGCAAATGCATGCAAAAATTTGCTGATTATTACCGAAGGTTTTGCTACCTATGGAGGATTGTCGGGGAGAGATATGGAAGCAATTGCCATTGGTTTGCGCGAAGTGTTCGAACCAAATTATCTTCATTATAGAATAACAAGTACTACTTTTTTAGGCGAAAAACTTCGTGAAATGGGAGTGCCATTGATGTGGCCAATTGGTGGACACGCTGTGTATCTTGATGCCAAAGAGTTATACGACCATATTCCAGTTGATCAATATCCAGGACAAGCTCTTGTTTGTGAGCTTTATCTCACAGGAGGTATAAGAGCGGTAGAGATTGGTTCAGTGATGTTTGGTAAGTATGATGATAACGGAAAACTTATTCCTGCTCCTATGGAATTAGTACGTTTAGCTATTCCTCGTAGAGTTTACACTCAAAGTCATATCGAATATGTAATAGAAGTGTTTGATAAAATCCTTAAAAACAAACACAACGCAAAAGGGCTAATAATAACTGAAGAACCTAAATTCTTGCGTCATTTTACAAGTAAATTTAAACGAGTAGAATAGGTCCGACTAGTAAATGTAAGGAATCAATCGATAAGTTGTTTTCATGTAGTCGCTGTATTCTTCTCTAAATTGTTCGCGCAATACGGCTTTTTCTATCTTTATGCGATAAAGGATAAAAGAAGGAGAAAGCAGGACTTCACTGGCCTTGCATAGATGTTTTTTTAAGGATGGTCCAAACCCCGCGAACGAAAGTAAAGATCTTGTTATGAAGGATGGTGACGCAAGCGAAAAATACCATCTTTTTTGATGGCATGATTGCTGCTTATGGTCACATCAACGGTAAAGAGATTCCCCAACGACCACACCGAATAAAATCGAATAATCATTCCAATAAGGATGATGGGAGTCTGGCGAGATAAATCAAATGTGATGCTACCAACGGGCAAGGAAAGACAATCACTACAACAATACCAAGCGAAATTACAACAGTTAGGGTAAGCCAAGCAATGAGCAAACTACCTTTACCTTATTTTTTTGTCGCTTTCTCCTGAACGCATGATGCTATTGAGTAAAACCTCAGATACAAGCCTCGCTAAACAGATAAGGTTAAGATTTAATATACTGCGTATTGCTGTTAATTATCGCTCTTTTAATTTAGAAATTGAAGCTACTATTCACTCGTTTTTCAAATCTGTTTCGAAACTCACATGTTACAAGTTTTTATTAAAAAGATATAAGTCTTAAGGTTAACTCAAGAAGCTGAATTTTCAACTGAATTGAGTGAAATATCAACTAATTTAGGACAATTCAATGATCTTTAAAACAATTGACTATGATAATTAATCTTCTTTTCGTTTGAAAGCAAGGAAAAGTGCTCCCCCAATAAAACCAAAGAGGCAAAGAGATGAAGCGAGCGATATTTTTTCGGCAGTATAGTACCGTGTAGGTTCAAACTTAAACTCGATAGTGTGCTTACCTGCTGGAACGCGCATTGCTCGCAATACCCAATCAGCTGCAAAATGAGGTGTAAGTTGTCCGTCAACATAAGCATTCCAACCATCTTTATAATAAATCTCGGAGAAAACGGCCAATTGTTCGGTGGTGCTGTTCGATTGATAAGAAAGGAGATTAGTTTTGTACTCGGTTAGTTTGATTGTGGCGGTAGGGTCAGTTTTTGGCGCAAATCCTTCTATTTGCGATTCATATCGGTTATCCACCACGGCAGTGGTAGCCGGATTTATTTGTCCCACCAGTTTTAGTTCTTCATCAGCATTTTGTGCTGGGGTAATTTTGCTCACAAACCATGCATTACCCAACGTGAATGTATTTTGAATGGGCGCGGCATCGGCATTATAAATAATATACTTCGTATTTAGCATGTTCAGCACCCCTTGTCGCGCAAGAGTAGCTTTCACAGAAGAGTCAGTAGGGTTTGATTTCAGGGTGGATAAAATATCTTGCAATGCATTTTGAATATGAGCATCTACGAGTTCCTGATATCTACGAAGTTTAGCAGCATGGTATCCACCTATTGATTTGTGATAATACGAAGTACTTGCATCATTAAATGTATTTACTGCTAGGTTGAGAACACGGTAGTCAGGGTCTTGATCCTGAAGTATGGCAAGGTCAGCTTTAGTTTGTGCAAACGGAGTTTTTGCATCTTGTTTCGATGTGAAATTTTTGTCATTGAGGTAACGTTTGTCTACCAGCGAAAGGTCGAAAAGAACCAATACGGCAAGGATTGAAATAAGTATACTTTTATTGATTGTTGATTTCACAAACAACCAAATAGCTGCTGCAGCAAGTGTAATAAAGAAGAATGAACGTATGGCATCGCCTTTGAATAGAGCTTTGCGAGCAATCTCGATATTGTCAACATATTGTTGCGCTAGTTCTGCACCATTACTTTTAGAAACAGAATCGAATATTTTGTTGTATTCACCAACTCCAAAAAAGGTGGTGAGACTTGGCATTAGATAAAACAAAAGAGAAAGCCCGCCAGTGAGTCCGAATGAAATAAAGAAAGCCATTTGAACCGAAATTTCTTTGTTTATGAATTTGAGATTAATTTTCTGTTTGAATAAATCCTTCGACTTGATGATTTTATCTATAGCCAAAACCGCTAAAATTGGAATAGCAACTTCGGCCATAACCAAAATCATTGACACTGCTCGGAACTTATTGTACCCAGGAAAATAGTCGAGAAATAAATCGGTGAGCCACATGAAATTCTTTCCCCAAGATAATAAGATAGAAAAAATGATGATGCTAAGCAATGCCCATTTGATGCGACCGGGCACAATAAACAAACCAAGCACAAATAAAAATACAATGATAGCACCCGAATAAGGTGAGGAAGTAAAAGGTTGGTCACCCCAATATTGAGTTCCACTGGCTACATTTTCTCTCATGTTGGGGTTCACATCTTTCAGTGCTGATTTTGTTTCTCCAATGCGAATAGAAGAAGAACTTCCTTTAAAGCCAGGAATCATCAAGGTCATGGTTTCGGTAGTTCCCATGCTCCATTGTGTAGCATAATCTTTATCTAGTCCCGAAGTTTGATTTGACTTGTCTGATGTGAGCTCCGAAGGCCCGCGAATGGTAGATTTTGCATACTCGTATGTATTCCATAAGTTGGTGATGTTACAGCCAACAGCCAAAGCTCCAACAACGATGAAAATTCCGAGGCTCTTGAAAATATGATTGTACTCTTTAGCACGAATTCGAGCTATCCATTCGAAAATAACATAAATCATCAAAAACAAAATGAGGTAATAAGCTACCTGTGGGTGATTACACAACAGCTCGAGGGCAGAGAACAAACCAAGTACAGCCGCACCGAGTAAATATTTACCTCGGCAGACAAGAATTACTCCTGCAAACACTGGCGCCATATAGGCTATGGCCAAAGCTTGTGTATTATGTCCTGCATCTATGATGAGAAAGAAAAAAGCCGAGAATCCAAATCCAATAGCTCCCACAATACTCAACCACGGATCAACCTTTAGAACAAGGAGCAAAATAAAAAAACCAATTAAGTACGAGAACACCATGTTGGCTGGAGTAGGAAAGCCAAGCATGAAAGCGTTACGAATAGGAGTAACCAGGTTAGAAGGATAACGGATAGCAATTTGATAAGCTGGCATACCTCCAAACATTGAATTGGTCCATAAAGGTTCTGAATTATATTTCTCACGAAAATCGACAATCTCTTTCGACATGCCTTTGTTCTGCATCATATCGCTTTGTTCTATCACCTTGCCTTTCATTAATGGTGTGAAATATCCAAAGGTCAAAACTATAAATATTACAAGTGCTGCAACAATTGGCAGTATGGTTTTTAAATTTAAATTTTTCATATATGCTTAATTTTCGAGTCGCAAATATAATGTATTAAACAGATGATTTATAAAATGTATCTTTATAAAGTTTTTTTTAAAAGGTCATGCTTGGTTTTAATAATTGGGCAATAAAACAATAATTTGAATCAATTTTCGTTTCTGTTGAAAACAATAGATAGGAAAGTATAGAGTAGGGGAGACTAGTAGAGAAATGATTCGAGAAAAAAAGTTTGTATCTTTTATTAAAAAATACGTTATACTAACAAATGCAGGAATAAGATATGCAGGAAACATCAAAATATCATCTCACAGAAGCCGATCTAGCCAATGAACAAGGGAAGGTAGAGGCTGCCAAAAAAAATCCAGCAGATTTTGCAGTGTTGTATGATACATATTATGAGCCTATTTTTCGTTTTATCTTTCAAAGATTAGATGATAAGGAGCTTGCATTTGATGCCACTCAGCAAGTTTTTATTAAAGCCCTGAGCAATTTGCCAAAATATGAATACCGTGGAGTTCCGTTCGCGTCATGGTTGTTTCGAATTGCTCTAAATGAATTGACGAGTTTGTTCCGCTTAGAACAAGCACAGAGAACCATTAACATCGACTCGGTGAGTATCAATTCTGTGATGGAAGAAATGGAGGAAACCAAAATTGACCTATATCACGATAAAATCGTAGCCATAATTGCAGAGCAATTAACCGAAGACGAATTGCAGATAATAGAAATGCGTTTCTTTGAAAAGCGCTCCTTTAAACAAATTGGTGATATACTAGACATAACTGAGAATAATGCTAAGGTGCGAACCTATAGAATAATTGATAAATTGAAGAAAGTGATTTGTTAGATTGAAGTTAAAAATAGTGTTTTCAATACATTTGACAAAAACTAAATAATGAATATGATTAAACAATTATACAGCTAATGAAACGAAAAGTAAATGTCGACCGAGCCGAAATCAGTTCGGAAGAAATTGCAAAGAGGAAGAATTTTAATTCAGTATTAAAACATAGTGCAAGAGGAGGAAATCCTTTTTTTAAAAACAAATGGTTCTTGTCGAGTATTGCAGTTGCTGTGGTTGCAGCGGTCTCAATTGTTGCTTTGCTAAATAATCCAATTTCAAAAACAGCAAAGAAAGAACTTTCAGTTGTGAAGGCAGATAGCCTTGAGCTTAGTGATTTCTATAAAAAGGAAGAGTCAAAACCATGCATAAGCCCTCCCTTAAAAGACATAAATATTGAATATACTATTTATAAATTAAGTGCAGAAAAAGGAGCAGTATTAGATTTTAAAACAGGTTCGAAATTAATTGTTCCGAAGAGTTCATTTGAAGACAGCAATGGGAAAGTACTGAAAGGCGAAATCGAATTACGTTATCGCGAGTTTCATGATGCTGTCGACTTTTTTGTTTCAGGTATTCCCATGACCTATGATAGTGCAGGTGTGAGATATCAGTTTGAATCAGCCGGTATGATTGAGCTGTTGGCTTTTCAAGATGGAAAACAAGTGAACATGGCAAAAGGGAAATCTATTAATATCGAAATGTCTTCTAATTATAAAGGAACAGAATATAATCTTTACAAACTTGACACAATGCACAATAATTGGTCATGTCTTGGAAAAGATAAAGTTGTGAAGAAAACACTTGACTCCAAAACGCTTGATATTTCGAAGGAGGAGAAGAATCCAAAGTTAATGGCAATCGAAACTAAGAAAGAAGAAGTAAAAATGGAAAAAGAAAAGGCTCTATCAATATTGCCAACACTTGCTCCTGAACCCAAAAAGCCCATCAAGGTGAATAAGCAGAAACATACATTCGATATTGCAGTTGAACCAAAGGAGTTTCCGGAGCTAGCAATATATAAAGGTGTTTTGTTTGAGATAGGGGAGGAGAACAAAAATTTCAATGCTTCACTTTATGATATTACATGGGACGATGCAAACTTGAAAGAGGGAACTCAAAAAGGGAAGAACTATTTACTTACTTTGAAAAAGGGAACTAAGAAATATGAATTGGTTGTTTATCCAGTATTCGAAGGTAAGAATTACGAATCGGCAATGAAAATTTATGACGAAAAGTTTGCGAAGTACAACACTACACTCGAAAAAAACAAAGCTGAAGAAAAGAGAATAGAAGAAGAATATCAAACCAAATTACTTGCCTTGAAAAAACAACAAGATGAATTTATGCGTAAACTTAAGGAAGAGCAAGCGAATCAATTCAAGCAAATGGATACAGAAGATAAAGTGAAACGTATGTTTGCTATCAATAGCTTTGGTGTGTTCAATAGCGATTGTCCGAAACAATATCCACAAGGTATGCTGTGTACTGCCAATTTGGTGAAAGAAAAAAATGTAAACTTACTTTGTTATGAAATTTACTTAGTTGATAAAGCGAGAAATAGTTTGTTCACTTATCATAAAAATCCAATCACACAGTTTTCTTTCAATCCTCAATCAACCAATATTCTTTGGACAGTAGAAGATGGTGTATTATACTGGTTAAAACCTGAACAATTTATCAGTATTTCGAATAAAGAGGCAATGTGTAATTTAAAAATGAATAGAATTGAACAAAAACTGACAACTGTGGAAGAAATAAAAGCTTCACTTAATTTCTAGTATGAAGATTTTTGTTTTTTTTATTAGTTTGTTTTTCGTTACTGCCATACTGAATGCTCAATCTGATTCGCTTCCTTTACATGGAACCATAAAGGTTTCGAAACACAAAGACTCAACTTATATAACTGCTTTCACTAACTTTTTTGTGTATTACAAAAATCCTATTTCACAAATTACTTACGGTGAATTTGTGTATCAATTTCAACAAAAAAGAATGAAAGCCAGCAACGGTCTTCTTTTAAAAATTACGGACACCAAGCCAACAAATGATACTGCAACACCATTCGATTATGCATCATACTTCATAAATAATCATTTTACTAAAGACATTAGAATGCGACCTCAAGAATCCGATACAGTTAGGTTATTGGTTTACGTTGATACAAAAGGGAGAGCAAAGTTTCGAGATTTAGTGATGATTGATAAAAAAGGTGGGAGTTATATCATTTACAACAAAAAAAGAGATGCCTACAAAGAAGATGTAAGTCATCAAAAAACACAGAAAGCATTCGCTGAATTAACAGAGAAGAAATGGCAGCCTGCAATCATTTCTGAACTCAAAACTCATCCTTCAAAAAGGAGGAATAAGTATATAGTCACTAAAGCTTATTCAGAGGGCCTACTCACGGTTATTTATTCTTCTTCCATTTCAAATGATTAGTTAAGTAGCCTATTCAGCGCGAATACAGATTGTATTCAGGTACTGAACGAACTAACCTTTAGACGATTGATTATTAACAAAAAGTCGATTTATTAACAAAATGTCAAATTCTTCATGGGGAATATTGTCTTGTATGTCGAAATTGTTGTATCTTCGCTGTGATAATTAATTACAGTATTAACTTAAACAAAAACAAAAATGAACAAAGCAGAATTAATTGATGCTATTGCATCAGAGTCAAAACTAACAAAAGCGGATTCAGCGAGAGCTCTTACAGCGTTTGTTAGCGCCACTACAAAAGCACTAAAAAAAGGTGACAGAGTGGCATTGGTAGGATTTGGTTCTTTCTCAATCTCTAAAAGAGCTGCGAGAACAGGCCGTAACCCTCAAACTGGTAAAGCGATTAAAATTTCAGCAAAGAAAGTTGCGAAATTTAAAGCTGGTGCTGAGTTGTCAAAAACAGTTAACAAATAGTTGTTGTTACTGAAAAAAAGAAACCGCTTTCTGTGGAAATGGAAAGCGGTTTTTTTTATTGTCTAGTTACTCTCCGTCTGTAAACTTGTACCCTACACCTCGAATAGAATGAAAGTGTTTTGGTTCTTTTTGGTTTAATTCAAAGTACTTTCTGAATGCCAATATGAAATTATCAATGGTCCTCGAAGTTGAGTTCACATCGGTTCCCCATATTTCATCTAGTATTTCATCTCTCGACACAACTTCACCTTTTCTAGAAATTAGCAGTTTCAAAAGTCCGATTTCTTTTTTTGTTAGAGTTAACCTATTCCCGTTTACTCCCACGGTCTCGTAAGTAATGAAATCTACTTCGTTTCCGCCAAAAGAATAATGTGTGATTCCTGCATCTTCCACTTCAGGTGTTGATCTCCGAATAAGAATATCAATGCGCAAAAGTAATTCTTCAAGATTAAAAGGCTTAGTTAAATAATCGTCTGCACCTAGTTTAAGACCCTGAATTCTTTCTGCACCCGATGCTTTTGCTGTCAAAAACAGGATAGGAACTTTTTTATTTTCTTTTCTGATTTCTTCACATACATCAAATCCATTCATTTCAGGAAGCATTACATCCAACACGATTGTATCAAACGAATCGTTTCGAAATGCTTTAAGCGCACCATATCCAGTCACTGCTGTGGTCACTTCGTAGTTTTCTAATTCTAGATTTAGTTTAATAGTTTTTAAAAGATGTTCTTCATCTTCAACCAAAAGGATTTTTTTCTTACTCATAAGGAAACAAATATAATTAATTCAATAGTTCCAAACCGATTTTATTAAAAGTAATTTGTAATTTCGCGCTCCAAAAATAAATAATATGTCATTATCTACTAGTGCTTCTATCTTATTAGCCTCTTCTATTTCCAAGGAATTAAAAACAATAGCAGAAAAAGTTTTTCAAAATCAAAGAATTACTTTTGAAGAAGGCGTATTGCTATATGAACATGGAGAGCTTGGATATTTAGGCACTTTAGCGAATTATGTTCGCGAGAAAAAAAATGGCAATTTTGTTTATTTCAATCGTAATTTTCATATCGAACCAACCAATATTTGTGTTTTCGATTGCAAGTTTTGCTCCTATTCTCGACTTTTGAAACAGAAAGAAGGGACTTGGGAAATGTCGGAGGATGAAATTCTAGAAAAAGTGAAAAGCTACAATGGCAAACCCATCACCGAGGTTCACATTGTCGGTGGAGTTCATCCCAAAATGGGGTTAATGTATTTTGCTAATTTAATTAAACAGATAAAAGACATTCGTCCTGATATACATGTCAAAGCATTTACAGCAGTTGAGTTGGAGTACATGTGTCGAAAAGCAAAAGTGAGTTACGAAGAAGGTTTAAGAATACTTAAAGATCACGGTCAGGATTCCTTACCTGGTGGTGGTGCTGAGATTTTTGATGAGGTAATTAGAAAACAAATTTGTGAAGATAAATGTACGGCTGATGAGTGGTTGAAAATTCACGAAACAGCTCATTTGCTTGGAATGCCTTCAAATGCAACCATCTTATATGGTCATGTCGAGTCATTCGAACATAGAATCGATCACATGAACCGACTTCGTTTACTTCAAGATAAAACCAATGGATTCAATACCTTTATTCCTTTAAAATTTCGCAATAAGGAAAATCAGATGAGTCATATTCCCGAAGTAAGTGTAATCGAAGATTTAAGGAACTATGCCATATCGCGTATTTTCCTTGATAACTTTGGCCATATCAAAGCCTATTGGCCAATGATCGGTAGAAACACTGCTCAACTTTCACTCTCTTTCGGAGTTGATGATATTGATGGAACAATTGACGACTCAACAAAGATATACACTATGGCAGGTGCCGAGGAGCAGAATCCTGCACTTTCCACACAAGAGTTGGTCGAACTAATAAAACAGGCGAAGAGAATTCCTATCGAGAGAGATACATTATATAATGTCATCACCGATTATAGCAAAGTCGATTCTTCAAATTAAGAGAACTCGACTCGTTCAGTAAAATAGGCTCTTCAGCCTATTTTTTTATGAAATTAGTATGGGATAAATACCGTTGTGTCTTTGCGCTCCATCGGACGATAGCTTAACACAGGAATCTCGCTTTCGTTGATAATACGTTGAGCTACCGTTCCAATAAAGAACTCTCTCACGCTCAATTCTGCTTTAGTCATTATCAAGATTAAATCTGCTTCAACCTCATCACCGTAATCAAGAATCATTTGAGGTACATCTTTTCCTCGTAAGGTTTTGATGGTACATTTTACACCTTCTTCTTTGATTCGTTTCCAAACTTGATTCGATAATGAAATCAATCTGTTTTCAAAGAATTCATCTGATGATGTTAGAATGGAAATCACACGAATGGTTGCGTTGAACAATTTGGCAAGAGTAATTGCTTTATCCACTTTCTCTCGCGTTTCTTTTGACAAATCTAACGGTAATAATATTGTTTTGCATCCATCATGATGCTCTTTGCCACGTATAGTAATGATTGGATGTTTCGATTCACGAACCATTTTGAATGCATTCTTCCCAATGATCTTGCCTATGTTTATTTTCGAGGTTAAACCAATCATAATAAACAATGGGTTTAGCACATCTGCCACTGTTATGATTTCTTCATACACATTGCCTTTTCTCACCATGGTTTCTACTTGTTGTCCCGATGCTGCTGATGCTTCCTTTGCTAAGTCTTCCAAACGAGTTTGAACAAACGGAGGCACACCTTCATCCACACTTAGTAATACAATTTTCGAATTGGTTAAGCGTGCTAAATTATACGATTGTTGAAGGGCTATGATTGTTTGTTCGGTCGAATCTATCGGTACTAATATACAATTGGTATGAAATGTTGACATGTTCTTCGTTGAAATTTTGCACAAAAGTACGAATAAAAACCACAGTAGTTGTTAAGGGATACCATTTTACAGAGTTAATAAATTGTAAAATTCATTGTTTATTTCTCCCATTTCCTTGCTTTTTCTCCCTGCTTTTCCATTCTAAACATCAACTATAGTAGGGGATAGGCTAAAGCTTCAGGGGGGGTATCATGAACTCCATCGTTTTATCGGAACCTCATTTTTTCTTAAAAATATTTGTAATTGGAATATTTTTATTACTTTCGCAGTCCCAAATAAAAAAGGGGATTACTAATAATTAAAAAAAACAATAAAAAATGGCAGTAAAAATTAGATTACAACGTCATGGTAAAAAAGGAAGTGCTTTTTTCCATATTGTAATTGCGGATGGTCGTGCACCTCGAGACGGAAAGTTTATTGAGAAAATTGGTACGTACAACCCAACTACAAATCCAGCAACTATTAACATCGACAATGCGAAAGCATTAGCTTGGTTAAACAATGGTGCTCAACCTACAGATACTTGCAAGGCAATTTTGTCTTACAAAGGAGTAATGTTACAAAAACACTTGCAAGGTGGTATTGCGAAAGGTGCTTTGACACAAGAGCAAGCCGATGCAAAATTCGAAAAGTGGAAAGCTGAAAAAGAAGCTAAGGTTGATAATAAAATATCAGGGTTAGTGGTTTCTAAAAACGATGATTACACTAAACGTATGGCTGCCGAATCGGCTGCTAAAGAGGCAAAAGCTGCAAAAGTTGCTGCTAAAAATGTTCCTCCTCCTGTTGTTGAAGAAGAAACAGCTGCTCCTGAAGCTGCTGCTGCTGAGGCAGAAGCTCCTGCAACTGAAGAATAGTTTTTCGAGAATCTATACTATGAAAAGGCAACTGATATTATTTCAGTTGCCTTTTTGTTATCATTTAATATCACCTCAATTCACCATCACCTAATTATACATCATGACCAAAGAAGAATGTTTTAACCTCGGATACATTTCTCGTAGAGTAGGAAACCATGGCGACTTAGCCTTTGTGCTCGATGTCGATGATTCTTCTCGTTATAAAAAATTAGAATCTGTTTTTATTGAAATCAACAATTCCTTGATTCCTTTTTTTATAAAAAAAATTGCGGTTAGTGGTTCCTTCTGCACCGTTACCTTAGATGGTATCGACACCTTAGAACGCGCTGACGAACTCGTTAAATCTGGGCTTTACCTCCCATTGAGTTTTTTACCTCCTCTTACTGGTAAGAAGTTTTACTATCACGAAATGCCAGGCTACTTAGCTATCGACAAAACGTATGGCGAACTAGGAATAGTGAAAGGCATTTTAGATTTCCCCAACCAAGCCGTATTTCAAATCATAAAAGATAAAAACGAAATCCTTGTTCCTGTTAAAGACGACTTTATTGTGAACATCGATAGAACCCTGCGAATACTTTCGCTTGATGCCCCCGAAGGTTTAATCGATATTTATATCAATAAATCTGCTGATACCGATTCGGAAAAAGAAACCGATGACGAAGCAAAAGATTAATTATTGAGAAATTAATACTATTTTTAGTGCATCATTTATCGAAAGATGCATTAATTATTTATGCCAAATCAGGAATTTGATTTCAAACAATTCAAAATAATTCAAGACAAGTGTGCTATGAAAGTTGGCACCGATGCTGTCCTTTTGGGTGCTTGGGTCAATTCTCCAAATGCAAAAACCGTACTCGACATTGGTACAGGCACTGGCATCATTGCACTGATGTTGGCTCAAAAAATTGGCGGTAAAATTGATGCCATCGACATCGATCAAGGAGCGTTTATTCAAGCTACTGAAAACGTAAACAATTCTCCTTGGGCCGAACGCATCACGGTAGCTCACACTTCGCTTCAAGAGTTTATTGCTACTGCCAACCATCGTTACGATTTAATTGTTAGCAATCCTCCTTATTTTGTCGATTCGTACAAAGCATCGGGCACATCGCGCACCAATGCGCGGCATACCGACCATTTGCCCTATACCGATTTATTAAATGGAGTGCTACAGCTTCTCAACCCTATGGGTAAGTTCTACGTTATACTTCCTACCAAAGAAAGCGAGGTGTTTAGCAACATGGCACTCGAGCATAAGCTCTATCTCACCAAACTAACACGCGTCATTACACGAACCGATAAGCCTGAGAAAAGACTGCTCATGCGTTTCGAGTTTACCAAAAAAGAATTTTCCGAAGACACCATTCTCATCGAGCAAGATGCCCGACACTCCTACACCCCGGAGTACAAGGAACTCACCAAAGATTATTATTTAAACTTTTAAGACCGCGGGTGAAACTGTATGATGGCTTGTCGCAGGTAATCCCTGTCCAGGTGGGTATATATTTCGGTAGTAGTTATCGATTCGTGGCCTAGCATTTCTTGCACCGCCCGCAAGTCGGCACCGCCTTCTATCAAATGCGTTGCGAACGAATGTCGGAAAGTATGTGGGCTAATGTGTTTTTTCAATCCTACTTTAAATGCCAATCGTTTAATAATGGTAAACACCATCACTCTGGTGAGCTTGGCGCCTCTTCGGTTCAAGAACAAAATATCTTCATTGTCTTTTTTTATATCCTGATGACACCTCACCATGTCCTTGTAAATCAGTATTTGCTTTATCGCTACACTGCCTATGGGCACTAGTCTTTCCTTATCGCCTTTGCCTATTACTTTTATAAATTCGTCATTAAAATACAAATTCGAGATGCGTAAATTCACCAACTCGCTCACCCGCAAACCGCAACTATACAGCGTTTCGAGCATAGCTTTGTTTCGTTGGCCTTCGGCCGAACTCAAATCAATAGCATCTATAATGTTGTTGATGTCATCCAAACTCAACGTATCAGGTAGTTTGCGGCCTAGCTTGGGGGCTTCTAGCAAAGTGGTAGCATCGTTGTTCAAAATATTTTCGAGCAAAAGGTATTTATAAAACCCCTTTATTCCGCTTATAATGCGTGCTTGCGAGTGAGCACTCATGCCTAGTTCATTTATCCATTTCACAAACTCTTGCAAATGCGCCAGCTCCACATCCTTGGGCGTTAGCGAGTAATTTCGGTATTCCAAAAACTGAATCAATTTATCTACATCATGCACATACGCCTCTATCGAATTGGCCGAGAGCGATTTCTCCAACGCCAAAAACGATTTAAAACCTTGCGTATACACCTTCCAATTCATCTACCGTGGTAGTCTTAGTTCCTCATTTTTTTTCAGCAGTAAAATTACAGAACAGAAATTTCACTTATCTTTACCTCTACATTATTTAACTAACAGGCATTTGCTTATAACTATCCATGAAAATCATCATCATTAATGGCCCTAACCTCAACCTCATTGGCACTCGCGAGACCGATGTATATGGCTCACAATCGTTCATTACCTATTTTCAGCACCTCCAGTCGGTTTTTCCACAAATCGAGCTGAGCTATTTTCAAAGCAATGTCGAGGGCGAACTCATCAACCAACTTCATCAAGTAGGGTTCACCCATCAAGGCATCCTCCTCAATGCAGGAGGGTACACACATACCTCCGTTGCGCTTCGCGATGCCATCGCTTCCATCACCACACCCGTTATCGAAGTACATATTTCCAATATTTTTGCCCGCGAAGAATTTAGGCATACCTCCCTCATCGCTCCCAAATGCAAAGGTTCCATTTCTGGTTTCGGACTTCACTCTTACCAACTCGCTATTCAAAGTTTTTTGCTTTAGTCCCCTTCCAACAACTAAATCTCAAATCTAATATCTCAAATCTCACATCTATTTAGGGCAGACAGTTCGTCACACTTCGGTTTCTTTCCTCCCGCTTTCCGTGTCAATCTTTTTCTTTGCCCGAAAAGGTCAAAGAAAAAGGATTTCC
>CAIWDF010000002.1 GCA_903911435.1 uncultured Bacteroidota bacterium | reverse complement strand
CTCACTACGTTCGAAATGACAGTATTCTTGGAGTGTAGGGGAAGGGATGGAAGGCGGCAAAGCCGCCTTCCCGTCCTCTTTTACCCAAAAGGCATCTGTCATCCTGAGCGCAGCGAGGGATCTCTCGCTCGTGTTTTTTTATCCCTTGGCGTCCCGCCACATTTTCATTTCTTATTAGTGCTCGTGGTGGCGAGACGCCACCTAATAAATGGCACGAGCGAAACACGCTCGCGCCAGCAGGTAAGTTATCGAAATTTATAAAATAATAATAAAACAATAACCTGTTAGTTCGTTTTGTTTATATATATTTGTAAAAATATAAACAGATGAATTCATTCTCCATATCAGAATTAGAACAATTTTCAGGAATAAAAGCGCATACCATTCGCATTTGGGAACAGCGATACAATGCTTTAAAACCAACTCGTTCGGAAGGCAATACTCGGTATTACGACAGCAATCAACTCAGGCGATTGCTCAACATTGTGAGTTTGATGGAATCCGATTTCAAGATTTCGGAATTGTGTAAGATGAACGATGAGGAGTTAATCAAAATTCTTAACGAGCGGTTAAAGACCAATGTGCCTGATGATGAAAAAATAGAGTATTTTATTTCTCAACTGATAGCGGCAGGCATGAGTTTTGATGAGCAGCATTTCGATAAAATATTCTCCAACTGCCTACTTCGATTAGGAATAACCAACACGTATATCAAAGTAATTTATCCCATGCTAACCAGAATGGGCTTGATGTGGGTCACCGGCTCCCTTTCTCCGGGATACGAACATTTTATCTGTAATATTATCAAGCAAAAATTATATACAGCTATTGATGCCTTGCCACCTGCCAAAGCCAATTCCGATTGTTGGTTTTTGTTTTTGCCCGAAAACGAATTTCATGAACTTGGTTTGTTGTGTGCCAATTTCATTATTCGAAAGTCGGGGCAAAAGGTCATTTATCTTGGAGCAAATTCACCTTTCGATTCTTTAATCAATGCCGCCACTGTTACTCCTCCCTCGCATTTGCTTTGCTTTTTTGTAAATAATGATGTGCAAGAAAACACTCAACATTATTTGAATGAACTGATAAAGAATTTCGGAACATCAACAATCCATATTTCAGGAAACGCTAAATTAATAAGTCAGTTGAAAACAGAAAAACAAGTGAACTGGATATGTTCGGTGGAAGAATTAGAACAATTGTTGAAATAATTGAATTAGTGTTTATGTTTTATAATATTTATTTAAACAATTAAGATGTCAAATTGTATCATTAACCATTCCTGTGTATTTCTTCGTAAAGGTATCTTCACAATTAAAAATAGCAGAACATGATGACCAATAGTTTTGATAAAATGGCTGCAGAGTTACTTGTTGCAAACAAAGAACTATTGAATAACGAAGCTGAATTGGCTGCAGTTAAAAAAGAACTAAAAATAGCAAATGAAGCATGCACTACGTGCGAGAAAAGAATAAATGCACATTTGCAAGAATCGATAGCAATGTTGGATAAGCACTCCGACATTATTGCACGATTCGACAAGGACTTTAGGTATCTTTATATCAATCGCCCGGTGCTTATGGGCCGAAACGAAACAGATGAGGGGTGGATCGGTAAAAGCATTCATGATAGGGGTTTACCTGTGCAGACCACAAATGAGTACTTGCGGGCACACAAGTTTGTGTTTGAAACTGGAATGGAAATAACAATTGAAATTTCGGTTCCCATCATGGGCGCTATTCATTATTTCGAAACCCGCATGATACCAGAGTTTGGGGCAGACGGTGTTACAGCGAGTGTTATTGCTATCTCGCGGGACATCACTGTACAGAAAAATCTGGAAAAGAAATTATTTAAACAATCGCAGGTATCAAAAGCAATGTTGGATAACAACCCAGACGTTATCGCACGGTTGGACAAGAACCGCAGGTATATTTATATCAATCATGTTTTAGTGAATGGAAATAATGAAACGAAAGATGATGTTGTAGGTAAAACAATTCGTGACAGGTGGTTCCCAGAAGAGTATGCAAACGAATTGGAGAAGGCACACAACTATGTGTTTACAACCGGCAAGGAAACAACATTTGAAGAAAGTGTAATGAATAATGGGAAGATGTATTGGTTTGAAAATCGTTATTCTCCTGAGTTCGCTGAAGACGGCACGGTAGAAAGTTGCCTTTGCATTGTGCGAAACATCACTGAACGTAAAAAAATAGAACAGGAAATGGAAGCACACACTGCCAAATTGACGATTGCAAACAAAGAATTGGAGCAGTTTTCATTCCTATCATCTCACGATTTGCGCGAACCTCTTTTAACCATTCGCAATTTTACGGAGCTTATACTTGCCGAACACGGTCAGGATTTTACTGACGTATCAAAAAGATATTTTCAAGTTATTTCTCAATCGGCCATGCGAATGGAGGACCTTTTAAGGGGATTACTCGATTTTTCGAGAATAAGCAACCCAAAACAACTGAATGATGAGGTA
The DNA here is from genome assembly GCA_903911435.1 of uncultured Bacteroidota bacterium. Classification (GTDB taxonomy): domain Bacteria; phylum Bacteroidota; class Bacteroidia; order 2-12-FULL-35-15; family 2-12-FULL-35-15; genus 2-12-FULL-35-15. The sequence goes on along the minus strand of CAIWDF010000002.1, from coordinate 11,321 downwards.
GATTGTAATGAAATAGTAAAGGAAACGATTGCCGATTTGGATTCGCTTATTTCTGAAAACAAGGCAATCATTACTGTTGAACCATTGCCTATCCTTAAAGCATATCCTTTGGAACTTAAAATTTTATTTGAAAATTTGATAACCAATGCCATTAAATACAAAAAGAAAGATACCGTTCCCGAAATAAGTATCTCAGTTAATAGAATTAATAAGGGCTGGCAATTTGCAATAACCGATAATGGTATAGGAATAGAAAAAACATACTATGAAAATATATTTCTGATATTTCAACGGCTTCATAAGCGTTCGGAATACGAAGGTACTGGCATAGGACTGGCCTATTGCAAAAAAATAGCCGAACTCCATGGCGGACGCATTTGGGTGGAATCGATACCCGGGCAATCAAGTACTTTTTATTTTACCATTTTAACTGAATTACAATGAAAAAAAAGATGGACTCTGTTTTATTAGTCGATGATAACGATTTTTGTAACGAATTCCATCAAATTATTATTAATAAAATGGGAATTACCGAAAAGGTGGAAGTGGCTACCGATGGGAAGGAGGCATTAGCATATTTGAAATCGACTGTAAATGGAAAACATCCCAAACCCGACCTTATTTTCCTCGACATTAATATGCCCGTGATGAATGGTTGGGAGTTTTTGGAAGAGTATAAAAAACTGGATGCCGAAATGAAAGCAAATATAATCGTAATAGTTACTTCGTCTTTTAATCCAGATGATAAAAAGCGTGCTGATTTGATGGACTGTGTGGATGGATTTAAAGAAAAGTTTCTGTCGTTGGAAAAAATAAATGAAATATTGATGGAACATTTTCCCGAATAATTGTAAACCCGCAAACCCGCACCTGCTGGTTCAACCTTTGCGCTTTAACGTCTTAGCTGTAAATTGAATTCGTCATCAGCTAAAAACAAATCTATATCTTTGGAAAAAAAAGTATGCGAATTGTTTTATTCCTTTTGGTGATGTTCATGTTTCAGAGTTGTTTCAATGTGCGAAGCACTCAGCATTTTGCTTATACCAAACTCTCACCTCTGGATTATCAACAAGAGTTGAGCAAAGCAAAAGATTATTATTTGATTGATGTTCGCACTGCAGGCGAGTATCGCAAAGGACATGTCGAAGGAGCGGTGAACTATAGTTACCTAAAGTTTAATTTTGCAAAAAAGGTAGAAGCCCTCGACCGCAAAAAAACAGTTTTTATTTATTGTCAAACCTGCCATCGTTCGCCATTTTGTGCACGTATTCTCAAGCGAAAAGGTTTCGCTACGGTTTACGACATCAAGAAAGGTTACATCAAATGGCATAAGGCGAAATTACCAGAAGTTCAATTAAGTAATGAGTGAAAAAGGAATTTAATCACTATCAACAAAGACCTCACTCCAACAACTAACAACCAACTACCAGCCACCGATAACTAATATTTCCTAGAATTCGAACAATTGCTTATACTTGCAATCTTATATAATTCCTCATGCTACACAAAAAAAGTTTTAGTTTATTACTCGTTCTTGCACTCGCTATGCCTACCATCAACGCTCAAGAATGGGTAACTAAAATGCAAGACCCAAGTGTCAACTTTTATGATGTGCAGCAATCGTTCAACAACTATTGGAAAAAAGAAGAACGCAAAGAAAAGTTCAAAACATTTTTCTCCTTGCGCAAACAAACCGAAAAAGAAAACGATGGCTATATGCTTTACAAACGTTGGGAAGCCTATACTGAACCTAGAGTTTATCCATCGGGCGATAGAAGCTTGATACAACAAGGCAACGAGGTAATGCGCGATTTGATGACAAGTCCTGCAGCCAAAAGCAATAGGCAATCAGCAGGCAACTGGCAACCGTTGGGAGCCTTTGCTGTGCCCGACAATGGAGGAGGTGCAGGCCGACTGAACTGTGTACGTTTTCATCCAACCAATCACAACATCATTTATGTAGGGGCACCATCAGGTGGTTTCTGGAAAACAACCAACAATGGAGTTACCTGGACCACTTCTACCGATCTACTGCCAACCTTAGGTGTAAGCGATATAGCCGTTGACCCTGTGAATACCAATGTGATTTACATAGCCACAGGCGATGCAGATGCTAGCGATTCGTACGGAGTAGGGGTGCTTAAATCGACCGATGGAGGACAAACTTGGAACATCACTGGGTTGAGTTCGGCACCTATTCAGATGCGAAAAGTGAACAGAGTATTGGTAAACCCTACCAACCACAACATGGTGATAGCAGGTGCTACCAACGGAATATTTAAATCAATAGATGCGGGTGCCACTTGGACCAGAGTGTCGCAACTTACCAGTATTCGCGACCTTGAATTTAAGCCAGGCAATTCCAACATTGTGTATGCTGTAGCGTCATCTAAAAGCATACTGCGTTCTACAGATGCGGGTAGTACATTTGTAGCTATAGCTGCTGGATTGCCAACAGCCTCGGCCGTGGAGCGAGTAGCATTGGCTGTTACACCTGCCAACCCTTCGGTGGTATATGCTGTTTATTCTAAATCGTCCACCAGTGGTTTTTATGGTTTATATCGTTCCACCGACTCGGGACTTACCTTCACACAAATGTCGAACGCTCCTAATTTGATAGGTTACGATTGGGATGGACAAGATACCGGAGGAGCAGGGTGGTATACCTTATCCATTGCGGCATCACCTTTTAATGCTGATGATATAGTGGTAGGTGGAGTAAACATTTGGCAATCGCAAGATGCAGGTGTAAGCTGGAGCATTGTTGCACATTGGTATGGCGACCACAATTTGCCATATGTACATGCTGATATTCATGATTTGATTTTTGCATACGATGGTGCCATTTATGCAGGTTGCGATGGAGGGATTTTTAAATCGAATGATGATGGAGCAAGCTGGACCGACAAAAGCGATGGCATGCAAATAGGCGAAATGTATTGCCTAGGCACTTCGGCCACCGACCCCGGCAAAGTGGTTCAAGGATGGCAAGACAACGGATGTAGCATGTACGATAGCGGCACTTGGACACGCATCTTGGGTGGTGATGGCATGGAATGTTTTATCGATTGGAGCGACCCTAATTATGTATATGCTGAGTTTCAGAATGGAGCCATAAGAGCATCCACAGATGGAGGTGCTAATTTTAATGATATTTCGGGTGGCATCACTGAGTCGGGCTCATGGGTTACACCTTGGTGTCAAGACCCTCTCAATTCGCAAACCATTTATGCTGCATATTCCAATGTGTGGAAATCGACTGATAGAGGAAACACATGGAATACCATTTCTTCGTTCAATTCGTCAGGACTTACTACTTTGGCAGTTGCCAAATCGAACCATAATTACATCTATACTTCCGTTGGTAATGTGATGCATAAAACCGCCAATGGAGGAACCACTTGGACGCAATTCTCAATTCCGGGCAACAATGGTTCTATATCATATATAACAGTATCTAACACCAATCCAAATATCGTTTGGGCAACCATTTCGGGTTATAATGTAGGCTGCAAGGTTTATAAATCAACAGATGGTGGCACCACTTGGACCAATCTATCATTGAACCTTCCCAATATTCCAATCAATTGTGTGGTTAATCAAACCGGCACTGCTGATGGGGTTTATATAGGCACAGAATTAGGTTGTTATTACTTCGACAATACTCGCTCTTCATGGATGCCATTTTCTAACGGTTTACCAAATGTGGTTGTTGACGAATTGGAAATACAATACAGCAGCAACAAATTACGTGCAGCTACTTTCGGCCGAGGATTATGGGAAACCAATATTTTCAATCCTGCATCCAATACACCATACGCCAATTTTACAGCCGATACCTTGAGTGGTTGCCCTGGGTTCACTGCTCATTTCTACGATAGCACACTTCATTCGCCTACCTCATGGCTTTGGCGATTCCCGGGAGGAACACCAGCTACCTCCACACTTCAAAATCCAGTGGTTACTTATAATACACCTGGAATGTATCACAATGTAACCCTCGTTGCAACTAATGCCATTGGTACCGATTCAGTCACCAAATTATCTTACATTGCTGTAAGTCCGAATGTACAGCCAACCATATCGTTTACAGGCAACGATACCATATGTACCGGCCAACATGTTACACTTGTTTCTAGTTTTGCCAACACTTTTTTATGGTCTCCTAGTTCACAAGCCAACCAGCAATTAATAGTTACTCATACAGGAGCCTATTCAGTTACCACAACTGATATATTCAACTGTACTAACACATCAGCGCCTGTCAATATTGTGGTGCTTCAGTCTCCTCCCACACCCACCATCACCCTTGTTGGCGATACTTTGTTTTCGAGTTCTCCAACCAATAATCAATGGTATGTGAATGGTAACCTTTCGGTGGGCGATACCAATCAATATTACTTAATCACAACAGGAGGTAACACTTATAAAGTAGTGGTTTACGATAGCTTAGGATTTTGTTTTACATCATCATCCAATTTTGTTGGTATCACTGAACTCGCCAACATTGGCATCGATTTTTCGTTGTTTCCAAACCCAGCAAGTGGCTCAAGTGTATTGGTGTTGCAAAGCTCAACCATGGATGATGTTTCGGTGGAAATAACTGATGTGGTAGGTAAAACGATGTATCGTAAGGAATTTCCTCAGCTTATTGGCAGGGTAGAAACCAACATCGACTTAACAGTTATGGCCAAGGGAATCTACTTTCTTTCCATTCGAAATTCTAAAGGAAAAGCTACCCCAAAATTGGTGGTTAGTAAATAAAAATCGCTCCCAAAATTCAATAATTTTCTTTTTATTTCACGTTCAATTTGGTTGGTTTTGTAAAATCGTAGCCAGTTGAACGTTTTATTTCAGTGGTTGTAAATCATCATTGTGTGGTTAAAAATGCACTGTTGAGTATTGAAATAAAAAAGATAAAAAACAATAATTTTTTCATCCTTATTTCTACCAATATTTCCTGATTAAAATCTTCAATGTGTTGAATATGAATGGCAATATGAATTCATCGAATCTTTGTTTCATCAAAACTATTTATGAAATAGGTTAAAATCTTGTGTAACCAAACGATGTTAACAACGTATAAGTTGATAATTGCTTTAGATTAAAAACAAAAACATAGTTTTATTGTCTAATTTTGCAAAAAAAATTAAAAACGATTATCAACCCTAACACAAAAACAAATGAAAAAACTTTACCTAATTATCGCTGTGGTGCTTTTCGGAACCTTATCAATGTTCGCAAGCTACACCATCACCAAATTTCCAACTACTGCTTTTTGTAGCAGTTATCCAACGGCTTACGTTACGGGAAACTTTTCTATTAACGAAGGAACGTTTAATTCAACCAACGGATTCTCTAGGGGGCAGACTTCTAGAACGTTGGTGTTTACATTTAATAATGCGAATTATCAGTTCAATCCAGGAGTAGGAACAGTTACTGTTACTAACTCAGGACTTACTGTTAACTCTTACACCATCACGGCTACCACCATCACGGTGAACTTAACCAGTGCAGCCACCAACACTGTTGCCAACGTACTTAATTTTAATGGCATTCAGGTTCGCGCTACCGCTACCGGTACCGGTTATATCCGTAGAAGTGGAGGAACGTTCAGAATTGACAATAGAACCACTCGTCCAAATACTACAACTTCGCTTGGTGATTTTTCTTCAGCAGTTCCATTAGCATACTCGTCAAGTACTTCCACGCAAACGGTTATCACTTCTGTATTTTCGGGTACAAACAATAATCAAATATTACGTACTCAAATTGTGGTCACAGGAACCTGTTCACCAATTTCAGTTACAGCTTTTAATTTCAATACTACTGGTTCTACTGCAGCATCAACCGATATATTAAATGCTAAATTATATTCCACTGGAACATCTGGCACATTTGCCACCACCACATTATTTGGAACTGCAGCCAATCCAAATGGAGCATTTACCATCAATGGTAGTCAAAACTTGTCTACTGCAGGAACGTATAATTTTTGGTTGACATACGACATCAAACCTAATGGTGTTTCGATACCAGGCGACTTAGTTGATGCCCAATTTCTTTCATCGGTAGTTTCGGGAAATACCAATGTACCTACGGTTACCAATCCTGCTGGTTCTCGAACCATTAGCGCTAATTCATTTTTCTCAATAGCTGGTGGTAACTGGAGCAATACTGCCAATTGGAGTAGAACACAAGGAGGAGCACCATGTACTTGTGCCCCTACAGGTGGTACAGGTGATGTTTATGTAAATAACGCAGTATCGCTTGACAATAGCTATACCGTGAACAACGTTACTGTTCAGTCGGGAGGAAGTTTATCGAATGCTGCTACACGAGTTCTTACTACTCTTGGAGATTTAAATACTACTGGAAACGGAGTGTTTTCGGCTACCACAGCTTGGGCGGTGAATAATGTTATCACATTAGGAACAGGAGCATCTACTTCATCATCAGCATTAGCATTAACAGGGAATTTAAGTGTAGGTTCAGGGACCACACTAACTATGACAGGTGGAGTTGGGTTAACTGTAAATGGTAACATCAATGTGGATGGAACGTTAGCCTTAGGTGCGTCTAACGTTACTAATTCAAATGCTGCTGGCACCACAGTAAGTGGAACTGGAAGTATTACAGGTTCTGGGGTTATAACACTTGGTGCTAACAAAGATATACCTGCAAGCTGTAATTTAACGGTAGCCCCTAGCATCAATATTGCGAACAACATCACCATTACAAATAATGGAACAGTGAATATGCAGAATAGCATTACAGGTGGTAATACCAATTCGAAATGGATTAATGCTGCTGGCTCGGTACTTAACATGGGAGGAACAACATCCGCTTTATTAGCTACGGGTACATTAGATGCGACTGCTGTTCCTAACACCATTAATTTTTCAGGCTCAGGAGCTCAAACTATAACCACTCCAATGAATGGAGCATATTATCATTTAACATTAAATAGCTCAGCGTCTTCAAGCAAATCATTAAGTGGTGCCATCATTGTAAATGGCGATATAACAATCTCGTCAAGCGCTCAATTGAATGCAGCAGCAGCAGCGAACACTATCGATATTTATGGCAATTGGGTCAATAACAGTGCTAACGCTACACCATTCAATCCTAGTACTAGCACGGTTTTCTTTAAAGGCACCAGCGATTCGTTATTAGGTAGTGGTGTCAACAATTTCAATGATGTGGATATTTTTACCAATGGTTTATTGATAGCAAATAATGCAACTGGGAAATTGGTTGTAAACGGAAACTGGATTAATGACGGAGATTTTCTTCACAATGGTTCGGATGTTACTTTTAATGGAACATCAACAATTAGTGGAGTTTCCATCACTGCTTTCAATACCATTAATGTAAATGCTACCAAAACCTTAACCTTACATGCTACCGAGACTGATTTAGATGGTAATATTACCTGCGCTGGTAATTTAAATCACAACAATGGTTTAGTAGTTTTCAATGGAAATGGAAATACTCAGAACATCAATGGTGGTGCTTCGGCTTTAACGTTTTACCAATTAACACTCGACAATGCAAGTGGTTCATTAGTTTTAGGACGACCTGTCACCGTAAATAATACGTTGACTTTAACAAGTGGTACTTTAACATTAAGTTCAGCATTAACAATGGCGAATGCAACCACCATCTTCCGCGATTTAGGAACACTATCTGCAGCACCTACTTTCGGTACTTCAGTTGATTTGAATTATGTGGGTACCACTAACGTGACAACAGGTTTCGAAGTGCCTTCAACTACAACTGTGCTTGGTAACTTAGTTATCAATAAATCAGGAGGCATTACACTTGGTGCAAATGCAACGGTGAACACCAATGTTACTTTCACTTCAGGGTTGATAACAACAGGAGCCAATAAACTAACACTTGCAAATGCAGCAACCGTAACCGGAGCAGGAGCTGGTAAATATGTATTCGGAAATTTAGAAAAAGGAATTGCTGCTTCAACAGCTTTAAAAACATTTGAAGTAGGAGATGCTAGCAATTACACACCTATTGATTTAACATTTGGAGGTGCAGCAACCAATGGAATTGGAAAAATAACAGCTAGCTCTACAGCTGGCGATAACCCTCAAATAGCTACTTCAGGAATCAATGTGAATAAGAGCGTAAATCGTTTTTGGACACTTACAAATAATGGTGTTACCTTTGGAAGTTATACAGGTAAGTTCACATTTGTTGCTGGCGATATAGATGCTGGTTCAAACACAGCTGCATTCACTGTTGCTCGTTACAATGGTTCTGCTTGGTTTACGACCACAAATGGTGCACGTACAGCATTAACAACACAATTCATTGGTGGTAATTCTACCACATTTGGCGATTTTCAAGTTGGCGAAGTTGGCGTTCCTCCTTCTGTTACTTGCCCATCCAATATTGTTCAAGGAAACGATGCAGGATTATGTACTGCGGTAGTTAGTTATATTGCCACAATTGCAGGTTCTCCAGCCCCTACCACCACCTATGTGTTAACAGGAGCAACCATAGGTTCGGGAAGCGGAACAGCTACAGGTTTAGTTTTCAACAAAGGTGTTACTACTGTTCAGTTAACGGTATCAAATGTTGTTGGTTCTAACACTTGTTCTTTCACCGTTACTGTGAACGATACAGAATCTCCAGTAGCGCCTACCTTAGCAAATATCTCAGGAGAATGTTCGGCAACCGCAGTAGCACCTACAACTACCGATAATTGCGCAGGAACTATAACAGGAAGTACTACCGATCCTTTGATTTATTCTACACAAGGAACACACGTTATTCATTGGACATTTGATGATAACAATGGAAATGCAATTACAGTAAATCAAAATGTAATCATTGATGATGTGACTCCTCCTGTAACACCAACTTTAGCTGATATAACAGGAGAATGTTCGGCAACAGCAGTAGCACCAACTACTACCGATAATTGCGCAGGAACAATAACAGCCAGCACTACTGACCCATTGATTTATTCAACTCAAGGAACAAACGTTATTCATTGGACATTTGATGATAACAATGGAAATGTAATTACATTAAATCAAAATGTAATTATTGATGATGTAACACCACCGGTAACACCAACATTAGCTGATATAACAGGAGAATGTTCAGCAACAGCAGTAGCGCCAACTACCACTGATAATTGTGCAGGAACCATAACAGCGAGCACTACAGACCCTTTGATTTACTCAACCCAAGGAACACATATTATTCATTGGACATTTGATGATAACAATGGAAATGCAATTACAGTAAATCAAAATGTAATTATTCTTGATGTTACAAATCCTACTATTTCTGCACCTGCCGATATCAACGTTTGCAATGGAGACCTTATTGTTTTGGTTACTCCGATAACTAGTGATAATTGTGGACTAGCTGATGTGAGTAATGATGCTCCTCCAGTTTTTCCGGCAGGAACAACGGTAGTAACATGGACAGTAACTGATAATGCAGGTAACTCATCAACTGCAAGCCAAAATGTAATCATTAATTCGGTGCCAGTTGGTTCTGCAAATGATATTGTGATATGTAATGCAACTGCCGCTAACCTTGCTTTAAACTCAACCATTCCTTCTACTTCCTTTACTTGGACTTCTTCGGTGACCTTAGGAGGTGTAACGGGTAACAGTAATTGTGCAAGTGGATGTGGAGCTACCATCAATGATGTATTAACCAATACTGGAAACGTACACAGCATTGTTGAATATACTGTAACACCAGTTTCTGCTCTAGGTTGCACAGGAACAACATTTGTTACAACGGTAACAGTAGGTGCTATTCCTGCTGCACCAGTGATTGTAGGACCTCATGATATTTGTGGTTTACCTCATCCTTTTTATACTGCAAGCAGTGCTGAAGCAACTTCATATAACTGGACTGTTCCAAGTGGTTTAACCATTGCGTCAGGTCAAGGTACATCGAGTATTACTTTGAATGTGGCTGGCAATAACCAATTTGGTAATATTTCTTGTACTGCAAGCAATAACTGTGGAACTGGTTTATCAACAGATTATGCATACGCTAAGAAACCATTTGCTGCTACTCCAATTGTTGGTCCTTCATCTTTATGCGGAATGTCAACAGCAACTTATAGTACAAGTTCGATAGGTGCAACCTCATTCACTTGGACATTGCCTGTTGGGATTTCAATAACAAGTGGTAGTGGTACTTCATCTATTAATGTGAGCATTGCACCAACGTTTATGGCAGGAGTGATAAGCGTAATTGGTGTAAATGCATGTGGAAGTGTATCAGGAGCATCATTAACAATAGTAGGTAAATCACCTGCAGCTTCTTCTGCAATTGCTGGCCCAACTAGTTTATGCGGATTATCAACGATGACCTATACCGCAACAGGAATTCAAGGATGTACAAGTTATGTGTGGACATTGCCAAACGGACTTACTCAACTGTCGGCATCAGGTAATAGCATCACGGTTCAAAATACAGGTTATGTATCAGGAAATATTTCGGTACAAGGAGTGAATGGATGTGGAATTGGTTTGGTAAAAACCTTGATACTAACTGCTGCAACTACAACCCCAGGATTAATTTCAGGGCCTACTGTTACTTGTGGAATGACCTCAGCAACTTACACAGTAGCTCCAGTTTTAGGCGCCACCTCGTATAACTGGACCTTACCAGCAGGCGCAAGCATAGCGGCAGGATTAGGAACCAATAGCATAGTTGCTTCGTTTACATCGGGCTTAGCAGGAACTGTAAGTGTGATGGCAAACAATGGCTGTGCAAACAGTGTAGCACGAACACTAACGGTGAGCAAAGTACCAGCAGCTCCAGCAGCCATATCAGGACCAACGGTAATCTGTGGATTAGGAACAGCAGCTTATAGTATAGCACCTGTAGCAGGCGCAACCAGTTACTTATGGGCAACACCAGCAGGAGTGAGCATCGCTTCGGGCCAAGGAACAAACTCGGTGGTAGTGAATGTGGCTTCAACAGCATTTGCATCAGGCTTGATACGAGTGTATGCACAAACAGCATGTGGCAATAGTGCTTACAGAGGATTAACATTCGGAGCATGTGCAAGTCCAACAGAGATGAAAATAACAGTTGAAGACAAAGACAATATGTTCTCGACCTTGTATCCAAACCCAACGGCTAATGAATTCAATATGGATGTAACCACATCAGTTGATAGAGCAGTAGTGGTGGAAGTATACGATGTGTTGGGCAATGTAGTGAAACACGAGTTACACCAATTAGTAAGTGGAACAAGTACAATGAAAACCAATATTGAAGAGAACCAAAACGGAATTTATTTCGTGAGGGTATTAGAT
>CAIWDF010000001.1 GCA_903911435.1 uncultured Bacteroidota bacterium | reverse complement strand
AGTGTTAATTAATGAGTAGCAAGAAAAAAGAGGAACAACTTTCGTTATTCCTCTTTTTAGATTTGATTGAAACTATTTAGGTAGTTAGATTAAACGGTACTACTGAAAATTTGTGATTGGGGTAGATTTCTCCAAAGTTTGGCATCAAAAGCCATGCATACATTGCGAATAAATGGTCGTCCGGGTTTACGTATACTTAAGTGATAAGGTTTTGTAACAATTAGTTTGTCGCCTTCGATTTCTGTCAATCGTTTGACTGCATCGTTGACGGCTTTGCATTGTTCTTCATCTTTTTCCCAACTTGTTTCGAATTTACACATTATATTAAGTATGTGTCTGCGAATGATAAGGTCTTCTTTGTTCAAAACATGTCCACGGAAGATTGGTAATTCATTATTTTTGATACATTCGTAATATTCCTCTACTTTTTTTACGTTTTGAGCAAAAGCATTCCAAGTATCGCTGATTGAAGAAACGCCTAGACCTACCATTAATTTGGTGTAGGAATGAGTGTAGCCCATAAAGTTGCGGTGAAGTTTTCCTTCATTGGCAGCTTTGTAAAGTGTATCACTATTTAAGGCAAAATGGTCCATTCCGATTTCAGCATAACCCATTTCGGAGAATTTCTCCTTGCCAATTTCATAGAGTGCACGCTTCTCATCATCTTGTGGCAAGTCTTTTTCGGTAAACAAACGTTGACCTGGTTTCACCCAAGGTACGTGAGCGTAACTGTAAAAAGCAATGCGGTCGGGACGGAGAACATTTACTTTGTTAATGGTATCGATAACTGACTTGCGAGTCTGCAAGGGCAAACCGTAGACTAAATCAAAATTGATAGAAGTATATCCTATTTTACGTGCTTGCTTGACTACTTTATCAACGATTTCGAAAGGTTGAATACGGTTGACAATGGTTTGTACTTTAGGGTCGAAATCTTGAATACCTAAACTCAATCTTCGGAAACCAAGTGAATAAAGCATCTTTAGATGTTCTTCGGTGGTGTTGTTTGGGTGAGCTTCGAAACTAAACTCAGCATCTTTGCAAGCAACTGATTTGTCCATGATACCATCAATGAGCACTTTTAAGTTTTCGGGTGAGAAGAACGTTGGAGTTCCTCCTCCCAAGTGAATTTCTTTGATACGAGGCTTATCGACAAACATTGCTAGATACATATCCCATTCTTTTAAAACGGCAGCGATGTATTTTTTCTCTACTGCATGATTGATGGTGATACGGGTGTTGCATCCACAATATGTACAAAGACTTTCGCAGAAGGGAAGGTGGATGTACAAGGAAATGCCATCGTGAACGTTAGTTTCGTCAAAAGTTTTCTTTACCGATTTTGACCATTCTTTCACGGTGATGGGTTTGTCGTTCCAATAAGGAACGGTAGGATAGCTGGTATAACGAGGCCCTGCTACATTATACTTTTTTATTAGATGATGATTCACGAGTTAAGATTTTTAAGTTATTTTTTTGTTTTCAAATTATCTTCAGCATACCACTCGGCATACGAAGTTGGTGTTTCTTGTAATTTAAGATGGTGCAAATTTACATTTTTTGGTAATCGAAGTTGAATATAATCTGCCATATCGATCAACATGTTTTCGCAGGTTGGTTGATAGTTGACTAAAACCAATTTATCGAACAATGCATTTTTACTTGCTAATTTTTTATGTGGCGAATTAGCATTGAGCATGGTAGCATGGTCAAGTTCATCAATTATTGGTTTCACAATGCTTTTTAGTTCATTAAAATCCATTACCATTCCAAACTTCGATTGGTTTTCATTGGTGTTCGGTGTGCCTTTCACTGTAACTGATAGTTTATATGAATGACCATGAACACTTTTGCAAGGCCCATCGTAACCGAATAGGGCATGTGCCATTTCAAAACTAAATTCCTTTGTTAATCGAATACTACTCATTCTTATTATTTATGACAACATTTATGACACTCTACTTTTGTTGCCGACATTTCAGGGCTCACATAAGGTATTCCTAGGTTCATTCCCCTTAAAATGAGGAGTAATCCCATGCATGCCACAAACACAGGCATCACTTTTCTTATTTTTGATCGGAAGCTAATGCTTATGGTATTTCCCAACAAAGATAACAAAATCATTGCAGGGAAGGTGCCAAAACCGAACATTGCCATAAAAACACCACCTTGAATACCATTTCCGGTGGCGATAGCACCAGCTATTCCAAGGTATACTAATCCGCATGGTAAAAGGCCGTTCAAGGTTCCAATAAAAAGGAGGGATGAATATGTTTTTTGTTGAAATAATGAACCAAGTTTTTTCTTGATGTTACCGATGACGGAATAGATTGAAGCTGTTATTTTAAATCGGTTGGACATGCTAGCAGGCATTATCACCATGGTCACAATTACTATTCCTAGTGCTATGGACAATCCTTGTTGGTATCCAGCAATCACAAAACTTTGTCCAACCAAACCGAATAGGGCACCAAACAGAGCGTAGGTGAACATGCGACCAATATTATATAGCAATACCCCAAAAAATTTGGTAAAATAAGATTGTTGATTTAGTGGCAAAGCCAATGCAATAGGACCACACATTCCCACACAATGGAAACTTCCAAGAAATCCTAACGTGATTGCAGTCCACTGAATGTTCATGGGTGGAGTTTAAGGAACAACTATGGTTTCTTCAGAATAATAGGGCGTATTCTCAGCCTTCCAAGAAATCTGCATTTTATACATTCCCTTGCTCAGCTTACTCAATTCTATTTTTTGTTTGCCTAATTCATCTAATTTGATGGTGGTTTCAAAATCTTTAGAAGAATCGGAAGGACGAAAAAACAAAATGCTTCCATTTACTTTTTTATCCCTTAATTCAGGTTGAAATTGTAGTTCAAGTTGATTGCTTGAAAAACAATGTTCTACGGTTGCTGAAAGGGCATTGGCATTTTTCATTTCGTCTATCTTGCTTTGATAGGCTAGTTCTTGTTTATAATAATCCTCGCTAACAAGGTCGAATTTCTGGTGCATACTCATCATCACCATAGTGATAACCAATCCAAGAAAGCTTGCGTAGAGTATTGCAATCTTTGTTCCCCAACTTATTTTCATTTTGTTTGTTTTAGTTTAATGTTTCATCGATACTGGACCAAGAAAGTTAGTTTCTACGGTTTGTATTTTTCGATCGCCCGTATACAGGCTTACTTTGAGTTTAGATTTTCTTTCGTGTATTTTATCGCGGTCGATGTAAATGAAAAACTCGGACATTCCCACACTTTCTTTCTCGACAGGTATTACGTTATTCCCAACCATTTCTAATCTGCCAATTTCTGATTCGAGCTTTAAGGTAATAGGCAATTTAGAATGTGTTTTGTTTACCATTTTGATGTTATACAAGTTGCTTATCTGATTGTTTGGTTGCTCTTGATAAAGTAATCCAGGAGTACGCAGAATGGTTGTCGATACATCTGATCTGCTTATCAAAAGCGATAGTAATACAACGATTAATAAAAACAACACAAAGATATAAGCTTTTATTCTTGTAGTGATTTTTAATTTCTCTTTGTTTGCAATACCATTTTCTGAATCAAAGCGGATTAATCCTGTTGGCATACCAACACTTTCCATCATATGGTTACATGCATCAATACAAGCAGTACAATTGATACACTCTAGTTGAGTGCCATTCCTAATATCGATTCCAGTTGGACACACTTTAACGCATTGCTCACAATCAATACAATCACCTTTAGTTCGTACTTCATTTTTTTTGAATCGCCCTCTTACTTCACCTCTAATATAATCATAAGCAACGATGATCGAGTTTCTGTCAAGTAAAACGCCTTGTAAACGCCCATAAGGACAAACTACAATACAAACTTGCTCTCTAAACCATAGATAAACCAAGAAAAAGATGGTAGCGAAGATGACTAAAGCAACAAGTGTTCCTGAATTAGCGCTCAAATCGGAATAGGTTGCCAAGACAGCATCCATACCTATAATATAGGATAGAAAGAAATTGGTGATGATGTAAGCAGCAATAAAAAAGGCTGAAATTTTCAGTGTTTTCTTTATTGTTTTTTCAGTGTTATAAGGTTGTTTGTTTAGTGCTTTTTGATGATTAGCATCGCCTTCGATCCAATATTCTATTTTTCGGAAAATCATTTCCATGAAAATAGTCTGTGGACATGCCCATCCGCAGAATATTCTACCAAAGACAACCGTAAACAAAACTATAAATACAATAAACGTGAGCATGGCTAAGACAAAAAGGAAAGTGTCTTGAGGCCAGAAGATGGCTCCAAACAGAATGAATTTTCTGTCTGGAACATCTATAAGGAAAAACGGTTCGCCACTGACCTTAATAAAAGGTATGATGGTGAATACGATTAGGTATATGAACGATAATACGGTGCGTTTATTGTAGAGTTTACCTTTAGGTTTCTTAGCATAAATCCAAGCTCGCTTTCCATCTTTAATTGTTGCAATTGAATCCCTAAATGACTCATCTTTCGCCTCCGCTTCCGTGCCAGTGTTCATTGGTTTTTATTTTTTCTTGCCTGCTTTGGCTTTTGTGCTATCTATAACAGGCGCTTTTACTTTTGTGCTATCTGTTTTTGTAGAATCGCTTTTTGCGGTTGTTTCCCCCACATACATATCTCCTTGAGGAGCTTTTCCATTTGGAGGGTTGGTGCCTTTCAATGATATTACGTAACTTGCAATTTCATCAATTTTTAGTGGTGAAAAATCCGCTTGCCAAGATTTCATACCTTTATCCGGCCATCCAAAAGTGATGGTATGGAAAATGTTTTTAATACTCCCACCATGAATCCAATAATCATCTGTTAAGTTAGGTCCAACAATTCCTTCTCCTAATTTACCATGGCAAACCGCACAATTGGCTTTAAACAAATCTGCCGCTTCATCTAAGTGTGTTTTATCTGTAAACAGTTTTACATTGTTTTCAGTAACGTTATTAGCATCTTTTTTCTGATATTCTTCTTTCGAAATACGTCCAGCTTCCATAGCTTTTTCGTATGCAGGGCCTTGCAGGTCACTTGTTTTAGTAATGTGATATATTGTAATATAAATTACGGCAAAAATAATGGTGATGTAGAAACCATACTTCCACCATGGTGGTAAATCGTTATCCAATTCTTGAATCCCATCGTAATTGTGGTCCAACAAAATGTCGGCTTCTTTTTCAATAGGTACGGTAGCGTTAATTCTGTCAAGCAATGTAGGTCCTGCTTTTACATGAGATGCAGATGCTGCTAATTCACGTTTGAGGAACACTTGAATACTATTGAACAATACCATGATAATAACGATTTCCATGGCAATGAACAATAACATTAAATAGAACATTCCAGCTCCAAGTCCCATATAATCATAAGCTGCGGGAGTAGCGTTTGCCGCACCTGTTGCCGCAGCAGCTGCTACTTGAGCTGAAGAACTATTACTTAAAGCAAGGAATGCTATTAAACCTACAACACCCAAGGCTTTTCCATTAATGTTGTTTCTCTTTTCGGTTGCGAATCTTGCAACATTGAGCAATACGCCTCCTAACACAGCAATGATGATAAGCAAGAGGATGATTACACCTAACAAGGTATCGAACAGTCCATTCGAAAACAACCATGTAGTGTCCTCTACTTGTGCTGGATTTGCTGTTTGGGCAAAACCACTAAAACTAAATACTAAAGCTAATGCCGTTAATAACGATTTTGTTTTTATAGCTTTATTTGGCTGAAAATTATTGATTATTCTGTTTTTCATAAGAACCGATTTAAAGTTGTGATGTTTCATTATTATTATCAAGTGGAATATTTTTCATATCTGTTATGTATTCTTTATTTACTCTGAGTGCCCAAACTAAAAGCACAGAAAAGAAAATAAAGAACATAATTAAGGATATCATGGGGAAAATTCCTACTCCCGCTATTGACTGAAGATAATTTATGAATTTCATTATTTCTTAGCTTGTTTATCGTTAATTAAATGATAAATTTTCAAGTCTCTGCCTAACTTCTGCAAGTAAGATATCAAAGCAATAATTTCTCTATCGCTTACTGTTTCTATCTTATCTGTTTTCAGATTATCAGCAATATTTTGCGCCTGAACCATCAAATCGTGGTTCGCAATCTTATCATATCCTTCAGGATAAGGAACTCCAAGTTTCATCATTGCTCTTATTTTAGCTGGTGTACTTGCAGTATCTATTTCCTTGTCTAATAAGAACGGATAAGTTGGCATAATTGAGCCTGGTGACATTGTTGTAGGGTCCATCATGTGGTTGTAATGCCAGGAGTTTGGATACTTACCACCTACACGTGCCAAATCTGGTCCATTACGTTTACTTCCCCACTGGAATGGGTGGTCGTACACAAACTCACCAGCTTTTGAATACTCTCCATATCGTTCTGTCTCGAAACGTAAAGGGCGTACCATCTGAGAGTGACATACATAACAGCCCTCACGAATATAAATATCTCTACCTTGCAGTTCAAGGGGGGAATAAGGTTTCACACTTGAAATGGTTGGAATATTCGATTTGATTAAGAAGGTTGGAACCATTTCAATCATACCTCCGATTAATATTACCACTAAAGAAAGTATCATGAATTGAATTGGCTTACGTTCAATTACTCTGTGCCAGTGTTCGCTGCCATGTTTTACATATACTTTCTCCAAAGCAGGTGCTTCTGCATCTTCGTTCTCTAATAAATTACCTACTTTCACTGTTTTTATTAAATTGTAAGCCATTAATACAAATCCAGTTAAATACAATACACCTCCTAGCGAACGCATGATATACATAGGACGTAATTGGGTTACTGTTTCTAGGAAGTTAGGATATCTCAAGAAACCCGCAGCTGTAAATTCTTGCCACATTAAATATTGAGTAAATCCAGCCCAATACATTGGTATTGCATAAAATAATATACCTAATGATCCTAGCCAAAAATGCCAGTTTGCCATTTTGTTTGACCACAAATTTGTTTGGAAAATTTTGGGAATCAACCAATACAATACCCCGAAAGTCAAGAATCCATTCCATCCTAGTGCTCCAATGTGAACGTGAGCCACAACCCAATCAGTAAAGTGAGCAATAGAATTTACTTTTTTGATCGCTAACATTGGTCCTTCAAAAGTAGCCATACCGTAAGCGGTAACCGCTACTACCATGAATTTCAATACAACTGATTCGCGCACTTTATCCCAAGCACCACGCAAGGTTAATAAACCGTTAATCATACCTCCCCAAGATGGAGCAATTAACATTACAGAGAATACTACCCCTAATGATTGTGCCCAATCAGGTAATGCTGTATACAACAAGTGGTGAGGACCTGCCCAGATGTACAAAAATATTAATGCCCAAAAGTGAATAATGGATAAACGATATGAGTACACTGGACGTTCAGAAATTTTAGGAATGAAATAGTACATGATACCCAAGTAAGGAGTCGTCAAGAAAAATGCTACCGCATTATGACCATACCACCACTGTACTAAAGCATCCTGAACACCAGCGTATAACGAATAGCTTTTTAAGAAAGATACGGGCATTTCTAGTGAATTTACGATATGCAACACAGCAACAGTTACGATAGTGGCTATATAAAACCAAATAGCTACGTAAAGATGGCGCTCTCTCCTTTTGATAATTGTTCCAAAGAAATTCCATGCAAATACTACCCAAATAAGAGCAATTGCAATGTCAATTGGCCATTCCAACTCAGCATATTCTTTACCTGTGGTTAAACCAAAAGGTAAGGTAAGCGCTGCCGAAACAATAATCAATTGCCATCCCCAGAAGTGAATAGCACTTAACTTATCGCTGAACATACGCGCTTTACATAAACGTTGAAGCGAATAATAAACACCCATAAAAAGACCATTGCCAACGAATGCGAAAATAACGGCATTGGTGTGCAATGGTCGCAAACGTCCAAAGGCTGTCATGGGAATGATGTTTAGTGTGGGAAAGATGAGTTCGAGTGATACCCATAATCCTACCAACATACCTACCAAACCCCAAAGGATGGTGGCAAAAGCAAATTGTTTTACAATTTTGTTGTCGTACTGAAATTTTTCTATTTCCATATTACTGTTTGTTTATTATTTATTTATTGTTTATTGTTTTCTACATTTTTTTTGGGTACTCCGGGTTCGTTGTCGAACAACATTCTTACGGAAGGAGTATAGTCGTCTTCATATTGTCCTGTTTTGACACTCCAAATGAAAGCAAGCAGGAAACCTAACGCTACGATGATGCTTGCTCCGATTAATACAAATAATACACTCATGTTTTCTTAGTTGTTTTTGATGTTACAAAACTACATTACCCAGATTAGGTGATTTATGAGGCAAGTCAGTAAAAAAACTGATACATATCACAAAACAACGATAGATTTCTTTCATTGGGCAAAACTAAAAAGAAAAATATCGTATTTTTATTTTTTAGATAATTAAAGCAGTCCTTTATCCGAAAACACTTTTTCTCTGTGACTAAAAAATATGCAATTGTTTTTAGTCTTGACTTTTGTAGTTTTATTTACGCTCAGGTTGTAAAACTAAAATTGTACTAATCGCTCAGGCTTCTACATCATTTTCAAAGCTAAATTCGACCTGTGTAGTAGCTTTTTGTATATTTGTTCTAAATAGTGATTCATCAATTCATATCAGTTTGAGGGAGTTCCTGTCAAACCTCATAGAGATTGGATCTAAACACTTTGAGTTCTAGCTAAACAATGAGTGAGCTTTGCTAAAAGGAACCCCAATTTTAACGAATCAAAGCTCACCTATAATATAAGACTAGTTTTTTATGAAATTGAATTAGCCGAATATTGTAGCAAATTTTGGCCTTCCTTTACGTTTATCAGATGGAGAATATTAGAAATTACTTCTAATCGAGGAAAGTAGAAAAGTTTGTCCGAGTCATCCTCCAGGTAACTTTTGGTAAAAAGTCAATAACATGATTCACATTCTAATATTTAAACACATCCCAACCAATGATCGTTTGACATCAAAGATGGTTTCTTTTTGCTATTAAACTAGTAGAAACAGTTGCAAGTAATACAATGGATATTGAACTTATAGGCATAAGAATAGCCGCCACCACTGGTGATAAAATACCTTGAACCGAATATGCTAATCCAATGAAATTATACAAAATGGAAACAATAAATGTAAATATAATAACCTTTTTGCTAGACTTAGCTAATGCAATAAATGCAGGTATCTTTGCGAATGAGGTGCCATCCAATATCGCATCGCATGCAGGTGAAAAATTATTTGTGTCGTCCGATACAGCAATACCGACATCTGCTTTTCGTAACGCACCAGCATCGTTCAACCCGTCTCCTATCATCATTACTTTGTTCCCTTGATGTTTTAGCGCTGCTACATAATTCATTTTCTCTTCTGGTTTCTGATTGAATAATAAATCAGTTTTGTTTCCAAATACTCTTTCCAAAGTTTTTCGTTCCGAATCATTGTCCCCCGATAGTATTTTTAAAGTAAATAGTTCCGAAAGTTTTGATACTAACTTATCCAATCCTTCGCGATAGGTATTTGCAAAACCAAAATAGCCCAAAATTTCTCCTTCTATCATCAGAAAAACTTTTGCTGAGGTATTTTCTTCTTTCGATACTTTTCCAGTCACAAAGTTTTCTGAGCCCAATATTAAATACTTGCCATCCACATTCCCCTTCGTTCCTTTACTTGTTATTTCCTCAAACTCGCTCACGTTAAAAGTCTTTGCAGTCGAAAACTGAGTATGGATCTTTCTACTTAAAGGGTGGCTCGACTGTGCAGCAAGCGAACTCACCAATTGTAATTCATATTCGTTTAGCTTTGGTCCTTCAAAGTTCACATCCGAACCATGAGTTATTGTCCCTGTTTTATCAAAGATAACGGTGTTGGTATTGGCTAATTCGTCAATTACTCCTGCGTTTTTAAGGTAGAATTTATTTTTACCCATTATTCGAAGGATATTGCCAGTAGCGAAAGTACTAGTGAGTAATAGGCCACAAGGACAAGCAACAAGAAGCACAGCTGTAAATGCATTCATGGCTTTACCACTATCAAAAAACATCCAAAATGTCCCAGCAGCAAAAGCAATACTCAAAACTGCTATGGTAAAATACTTATTGATGTTATCGATGTATGTTTTTTGTGCTTGCATTCGAGGTTCATTGCTATCTTTGTTCCAAAGTTGTGTGAGGTAACTTTGTGATGTAGGATTTGCAATTTCGAGGTCTATAGCTCCATCCAATTGTTTTCCTCCAGCATAAATCAAATCCCCTTTAACCTTTTTAACTGGGGCTGATTCTCCGGTAATAAAACTGTAATCTATATGAGTTTGCACTGAAAGTAATATTGAATCGGAAGGGATCAATTCACTATTTCGAATGATTATATGATTCCCTTTTTTGAGTTGAGAAACAGGTAAGTTTTCTTCTATACCATTCTCATTCTTTACTGTTACACCAATAGGGAAGTAGGATTTGTAATCACGTTCGAATGAAAGCGTATCATATGTTCGGTTTTGAAAAAATCGTCCGATCAACATAAAGAAAACAATTCCACATAATGAGTCCATATACCCAGCTCCAGTATTTGCAATGATTTCATAAGCACTTCTCAAAAAAGTAACGATGATAGCAAGAGCAATAGGAGCATCAATATTCATGTATCGATATCGAATACTCTTCCATGCCGATACATAGAATCCCCAAGCGCAGTAAAAAAAAACAGGTAAAGAAAGAATCAAGTTGAGGTATCCGAAAAATGTTTTTAAACCTGGTTCGTCATGTAAATTCCCCAACGAAAAATACTCAGGAAAACTCAACATCATTATATTGCCAAAACAAAAACCTGCCAAGCCAATTTTTATTAATTGACTCCCTTTTGTTTTCTTTTCAGTTTTTTGTTCAAGGTCGTTCAGATTGATTAATGGTTCGTATCCTATATGTCCTAATAATTCGGCAACTTCCGATAATTTTACAAGGTCGCTATTGTAAACAATAGTTGCTTCTTTTCGTAAGAAATTTACGGTGGATTTCGTGACACCTTCCATCAGGCGATGAAGGTTTTCAAGCAACCAAATACACGAACTACAATGAATTTTTGGAATGTAGAAGGTAATGTGTGTTTGGTGACCGTCTGTAAATCGTATTAAGCGTTTCTTAATTTCTTCGTTATCGAGGTAGTTGTACTTGCCTGTATAGTTAAACTTTCCTGGCGATATTCCTGGGTTTGAATTGAGGTTGTAGTAAGTACAAAGACTATTTTCTTTAAGTAAATCATACACAAGTTTACATCCTTCGCAGCAAAAAGATTTCTCATCAAAATTTATAGTTTCCGATTTGCATGAATCTCCACAATGGTAGCATTCGACAATTTGAGACTTGTCCAATTGATATTTTTTTTGGTTCATTCTAATTTTGTTTTCAGTTGTTTAAACCATCATAAAGCTTCCTGGTTTTAACTTTTTCAATTACAAAGGAAGGCAAATATATGGTTTTTACAAAAGTCGTCTTAACCTATTTGATGATAATTGAGGGTGGTCAGAAAAAGAACTGACTTTTGTCATAGATATAAAAAAAATTTAATTTCACCTTTGCAGATTAATTTTTGTAGATTTGCGATGAATTATACGGTAAAAAACAGAATGGATAGTAAAGAAGGGATTGATGCTCTTTTTTTATTTGCTTCAGAAGGAATTATTGTCGCAAATGAAATTGGTGAAATCACTAGAGTTAACCCAAGTGCGGAACGATTGTTTGGGTATCAAAAAGAAGAGTTGCTCGGAAAGAAGATAGAAATTTTAATGCCTAAACGCGTAACCCATAAACATGTGGATTTACGTGAGAAATATAATCACGCTCCAGATCCTCGCACCATGGGAGCGGGGCGAGAGTTGTACGCTTTGAAAAAAGATGGCTCGGAATTTCCCATTGAAATAAGTTTGAGTCCATACTCAAACAGTTTTGGTAAATATGTCATTGCGTTTATTGTAGATATCACTGTGAGAAGGATGGCAGAAGAAAAGCTTAGAAATTATTCTGCAGAACTTGAAAAGCAAGTTAAAAACCGAACATTGATTTTAGAAGAGGCAATACAGGAATTAGAGAAAACAAAAATAAATTTACACAATTCTCTTGAAAAAGAAAAAGTGCTTAGCGAATTAAAATCTCGTTTTGTTTCAATGGCTTCTCATGAGTTCAGAACCCCACTTACCACTATGATGTCTTCTCTTTCATTAGTAACAAAATATGGTGAACAAAATGACAAAGAAAACCAACTGAAGCATGTAAATAAAATTAAAACATCAATTGTTAATCTTACCGATATATTAAATGACTTCCTTTCTGTGAGTAAATTAGAGGAAGGTAAAATAGAAAACATACCTGAGGAAATCAACTTAAAGAAATATAATTCAGAAATTATTTCTGAGATGCAATCGATGGCAACCAATGGGCAAAAGTTGGTTCAGATTCATACAGGAAATGAAATAGCTTCAATAGATAAAAAGTTGTTGAAGAATGTTTTATTTAATCTCATATCAAATGCTATCAAATTCTCTCCTGAAGGTGAGGTGGTAGAGATTTCAACTCAAGTTCTGAATTCTTCAATTAAGATTTCTGTAAAAGACAATGGTATAGGAATTCCTAAAGAAGATCAAGTACATTTGTTCGAACGTTTTTTTAGAGGTAATAATGCAACACACATCCAAGGAACAGGATTAGGATTAAACATTGTATCAAAATATGCTGAGCTTATGAATGGCTCAATTGATTTCGAAAGTATAGAAAATAAAGGAACTAAATTCACAATAATTATCCCCCAATAAACAATGAAAAAGATATTATTAATTGAAGACAACAAAGACGTAAGAGAGAACACTGCAGAAATTTTGAAGTTGGCACAATACAACGTGATAACTGCTAAAAACGGTAAAGAAGGAGTAGAACTTGCTCAGAAGGAAAAACCTGATTTAATTATCTGTGACATAATGATGCCTGTTCTTGATGGTCATGGAGCTTTACATTTGCTTTCAAAAAATGAAGAAACATCTAGTATTCCTTTTATCTTTTTGACTGCAAAAGCGGAGCGGAGTGATTTTAGAAAGGGTATGGAAATGGGCGCAGATGATTACTTAACGAAACCATTCGATGATGTTGAATTACTAAATGCCATTCAAAGCCGTCTTAAAAAGAAGGATATTTTAAAAAGAGAATTTGCCAAGAGCATTCAAGGGATCAACGAATTCATGACGGAAGCAAAGGGAATGGAATCTCTCAAAAAGCTTTCTGAAGAACGTGACGTAAGAATTTATAAAAAGAAAGACGATATCTA
Source organism: uncultured Bacteroidota bacterium (assembly GCA_903911435.1). GTDB lineage: Bacteria > Bacteroidota > Bacteroidia > 2-12-FULL-35-15 > 2-12-FULL-35-15 > 2-12-FULL-35-15. The sequence continues at coordinate 12,616 of CAIWDF010000001.1, read as the reverse complement.
TAATGAGAATAGTTATCCAAAGGGAATCTATTTTATAAGCAAGGGTAAAGTTAAAATATACAAGACCAATGATTATGGAAAAGAGTTAATCACAGAGCTCCATAAAGAAGGTGATTTCTTTGGTTATTTGTCACTGTTACAAGATGAGAAACATACTAGTTCTGCTACTGCTATGGAAGACTCGGAAATATACATGATTCCTAAGGATGATTTTTTTGCCTTGATATATAAAAACGCTGATGTGTCTCGTAAATTCATTGAATTGCTTTCTAATAATCTTCGTGAAACTGAAAAACAATTGGTGAAGCTAGCTTATAACTCGGTTAGAAAACGAGTTGCTGAGGCACTTGTGAAACTGTCTGATAAATACAAGAAAGAAGGTGACCAAAAGTTCAGCATGAGTGTTTCTCGTGAAGACTTAGCTAATATTGTTGGGACAGCTACAGAAACAGTAATCCGTACACTTAGCGATTTCAAAGAAGATAATTACATTGAAGTTACTGGAGGAACGATCACAATCCTTGATTACGACAAACTTTCGAAGATGAAAAATTAGGTTTTATACCTGATAACAATCATATTCGTTTCTGACTCCACTCATTAAGCACACATACTAACGCAAGTACTTTTGTTTCAATTTAACTATTGAACAAGAGACGCGTTTGTATATTCAATAAAAATGCACTCGTAAACTATTTTCTGATAGTTTACTTCCCTTGATTTTCGTGGTTAAACAATAAGTAAAAAGTTTTTTTACAGTTGTAATAACAAGAAAATGAAAACAATTTTGGTGCCTACTGATTTTTCTAGAATCGCTCGCAATGCTGCTGTTTATGCTGCAGAGTTTGCCATGCGTTCGAAATCGAAATTGATTTTGATGAATGTTTATCACGTTCCGGTCGTTTCTTCTGAGGTGCCAATTGTATTACCTGTTTGGGAAAACGTAGAAGAGAATGCATTGATTGCATTGAATAGAGTAAAAAGAAGTTTAATTCGGAAATTTGGAAAAGAACTTCAAGTGGAGTGCATTTGTCAAATGGGATTTGGAGTAGACGAAATTATAAAACAATTTACAGAGGATAAGAACATCGAGCTCATTATTATGGGTATGAATGGCTCGGGATATCTTGGAGAGAAAATAATGGGAAGCAACGTCACTGAACTTATTAAACGTTCTAATTGCCCAGTTTTGGTCATCAACCACAAAACTAAATTTAACCCAATCAAGAAGATTGTCCTTGCTTTTGATTATAAAAAAGTGCCTAACGCTTCAGTTTTCGATTTGTTGAAAAAGATTACAAAACTCTTTAAATCGCAGCTGCTAATCGTGAATGTGGTGGATGAATTAAAAAAGCTTCCTTCGATAAAGAAAGCTGTAAATGGGGTGAATATTGATCATCTACTCGAAGGTATTAACCACTCATTTCACTCCGTTGAAAATGATGATACAATTGAGGGTGTTAACGAATTTGTTTCTGATACAAAGGCTGAAATGTTAGTATTTATACCTCATAAACATGGGTTTCTGAGTAGCATTTTTCATGAAAGTAATACAAAGCGAATGGCTTTCCATTCAACAATACCAATGCTTGCATTGCACGACTAAACTAGACCATGCCAAATAAAATCATTGATATGAAAATTACTATTAACGACCATAGGAAATTATCTGCAATTCAGGAAGAATTCAATACCATTTTCCCTTATTTGAAGATAGAGTTCTATTCAAAACCTAGCAAACTGGGTGGTGCTTCTACAAAGAAACTCATCAAACATCATAATAAAACTTTAGGTGAATGCAGAACTATTCAAAACAAGGGACACATTACCATTACTTCAAAAATGACCGTTGTGGATTTAGAACAACGATTCGGGGATGTCTACGGATTGGGTATTCAAGTGTTCCGCAAATCGGGTAAGGTATGGTTGGAAACTACTGTTACTGATGGATGGACACTTGAAGAGCAAAACACACAAGGCGAATCGCTGAGTAAGAGTTCTTCGTAAGCATTGCTACTCCAAAGCTCTTTTATTGAAAAGTATATAACCAAAATGAAAATCGACTGAGAAGGGACTCACCACTTGGTCGTAATAATTAACATTTAAACTCATTGGGCCAATAGGCGTATTCCATACTATCGCTCCTGAGCCAATATAATGCTGTAGATAGAACGGCAAGGTGTAGGAGGTTCGGTTGTCGGAAGTACGTTGATAAGCTTCGTACGGTTGAAATAAATAGGCTTCAGCACGTAATTCAATGTTCTTCCTGATGTTCACCACAAACTTCACCCCTCCAGCAACGAATTCATTGGCACGATAGTTCTCCAAGAAAATAGTTCGACTATCCAAGGTAGGCTGAAAAGCAGGAGCAGATAAGATGGTAGAGGTGTAATTCCTAAATAAAGTTTGGGTAGAATAGGTTACTTCACCACACAGTCCAATCTTGAAGGTGCCCCGCCTATTGAAATACCTCTCTCCTTTCATTTTGATAAAGTAAAATTCATGCTGTTTGTGGAAATCTCCTATGGAGTCGGCAGAGGTAGAGCCAGGTGTGTTTTTCTCCATGCCAGTTACATACCTCACTTTAATGTTTAAATATTCACCTTGGTTAGCATATTGTTTCCTATTTAGTGTATTTATTTCATAATAGGCTTGTGCGGTGTAAAAATCAAAGTCGTTTCTATCTGCAGTGTCTCTGGCAGTGAATACACTCGTTTGATAATATTTGTCGGTGATTTGCCCACCACCAACACCTGTCACAATACGACCTTTTTTGCCTGTAGGGAAGCCTAGATTAATATTTCCGTATTCTTCATTCTGAAGTAAATATTCCGGACGAACATCGCGCATAAATGCGCTGCTGCTTTTGTAGTAATCAAATTTGTTCCAGGTAATATTTGGCTCAATGTAGATTGGGGTACGTAATGGAAAATCGAAGCGGGCTTTGAGTTGAGCCGAGTTATACAGTTTGCCGAAATAACCATTGGCTGTAATTTCGGTAGCAAACTTGCCAAGTTCGTTGTATTTCAAACTTAGAAAACCCTCACTAATAGGACGGCTGGAGAAAACCCCTCCGAAATCGAGGATAAGGTGCTTCTCTTTTTTAATTCGCAAAAACAAATCGTAGAAACCAGTTTGAGGATTATACTTGGAAGTCGGGTAGATGTACTTAATCTTACTATCGGCTGAAAGCCTGAAATAACCAGCTTTGAGCGCTTCGAAATCTACTTGCTTGTCTTTGTGGAGTAAAATCTTTCGTGCGTAATCGGCTTCTGTATCATTGAGGCCTTCGATAATAATCTTGTCGAAGATAACCTTAGGCTGTTTCGATTTAAAACCAGCTCGCTTGGTTTTTAAGTCAGCAGCATTGGTTTTACGTTCAATATCCCTCTTGATGTTTTGTATCTGACGCATGGTGGCAACATATCCGCTATCGATTAATGGTTGCACATCGCTGAAGTTGAAAAGTCCCACGTTGGTTTTTGGTTGAATAATCACTCCATTGTCGCATGGCAAATCGAAATTTGATTTGCTCTGCAGCATACTTTTAATCTGCGATAGGACATTATCTTCGTCAGGTGGTGGGTTGTTAGCACTCACGTTGGAGCCAATGATGAAATCGGGAAAGAAATCTTGATACATGATATTGGATGGAAAATTGTTGTACAAGCCGCCATCAAACAAGAGTTTGCCATTGACTAATATCGGGCGGATGTAAAATGGATAGGACATGGACGAACGCACGGCTTGCGACAAGTCACCATCCTTGAACACTACCGATTCTTTTTTCTCGATATCGGAAGATACACAGCGAAAGGGAACGAATAAACTATCGAACTTGTAACCTGCAGCAGCTGCTGGGCCACCCGTTAGCTCGAGCATGCCAAAGTCCATAGCGATGGGCGAAATAACATTGGTAGGGATGGCAGAAAAGATAGTGGAATCGAAAAGACGAAGGGTGAGCCACGATGAATTGTTGTCGCCTCGTTTGAAATAATAAGCATACTTCTGTTCGATGTCACCATCCGACATATTTCTGAATCGTTCGGACTTCACAAACTTTTCCATCTCCTCGGGCGAATACCCCATGGCATACAAAGAGCCAACGAAAGCCCCCATAGAAGTACCGGTGATGTAATCTATAGGAATGTGATTTTCTTCGAGTGCTTTGATAACACCAATGTGAGCAATGCCACTTGCAGCGCCACCGCTAAGCACCAGACCCACGCGTTGCGAATGTGCCGTATGAATCGAAAACAAAAACAACATTACAAGTAATGTGTAATTGGTATGTTTCGAAATCCTCATGCGTCTTGGTTTATATTCTTGACAAAATTAGTAAGATTTAAATGGACGAAGAGAAACATTCAATATTTTATTCACATCAACAATTGAATAAGTTTGGAAAAGTAAGCTGGGGCTTGCAACAAGCGGGAGCCATACCACGAGAATTGTTCGCCATCTACCAAAAGAATGTGTGCGTTGGGGCAAATGGTTTGTAGTTCTTTTATATGCTCTTCTTTGAAAGGATAAGGTTCGGACGAAAGGAAGATGATGGCAGGTTGAGCGGCCAACAATTGCGTTGCATCCACAGTAGGATAACGTGACGAACTGTCGCTAGCGAATACATTTTTAAATCCGCAACGTGTTATCATGTCGTTGATGAAAGTAGATTGTCCTGCTGCCATGTAGGGGTTTCGCCATACGAGGTAAGCCAAGGTGTTGCGTGTTTCGGGTAGTTGGGTTTTGTTCAAATTGTTGAACAGAAATTCAATCTCTATTTTAAGATTAATGCTTTCGTGATACTTGCCAAGCATAGCGCCTACACTAGTCATCATCTCGAAGGCGCCTTTTAAAGTTTCGATATCGCTCATCCACACGGGATATAGTTTGCGAAGTGCTTCTATGTCTTCTTGCGAATTTTCTTCTTTGTTGCCAATAATCAAATCGGGTTGTAGCGCCTTTATTTTTTCGATGTCAACATTTTTGGTGCCTCCTATCTTAGGTTTGCTATCGCACCAATCTTTCGGGTGGATGCAAAACTTGGTGATGCCTACCACTTCATCATCCAAGCCGATGTGATGAAGCATTTCGGTTTGCGAAGGAACAAGTGAGATGATGCGTTTGGGTGTTTCTGTAAATTCAATTTTATGGCCAAGTTGGTCGATATAGATCATCCGTGTGTTGCTGGTTTATTTCTTGATAAGTTCGTTTAATTGTTCTCCATTGATTAATTCCACCCATCTGTCTTTGGCAAAATTTAATCCTTCGCTGGCAAAGATACCATTGGTGACGAGAAATGCTTTCGAAATCTTTTTATTTTGAAGTTTGAGTTCAACCAATTTCTCAATCCTCGCCATTGGCACCACCTCTTGTGCATGGCTCACCATGAGGGGCTGAATCATCACTTCGGAAATACCCGAAGGGCGAATGATTTTCGCATGTAAGTACACCCCACCATCATAGGTTTTTTTATGGTGATTAAGGTGGTAGCCCATCTTGGTGAATAGTTCGGAAACCAATCGCTCGAAGGCTTCCTCGTCCAACGTATGAAGATTGCTGGGTAGTAAACTGTCGATGGGTGCTGCGGCTGCTCGTCTTTTCTTTAGTCCGAATAAGCCAAAGAGTTCATCTTCGGACATGAGCTTATCCAAGTTTACTTCTTCACTCAATTCGTCCACCACAATGTTGAACAAACTTTTCTTCGACTCCAAGATATCGAATATCCTACGTTCGATGGTGTCTTCGGCTAGCAACATGGTTTCGAACACGGTTTTCTCTTGTCCTATTCGGTGTGCACGTCCTGCGGCTTGCGATGAGATAGCGGGGTTCCACCACAAATCGAAATGGAATACATAATTGGCTCTTGTGAGGGTTATGCCCGAGTTACCAGCTTTGAGTGAGATGAGCATGATCTTATTCATGGTGTTGTTAGCATCCTGAAACGACCTTACCATGGCTTCGCGCTGCTGTAAGTTGAGGCCTCCATGGTAATAGAGTGGATGAAACTCTTTGAGATGTGGCAACAGCGGTTCGAGCGTCTTCTTCGGAAACTGCGAAAACACAAGGGCTTTATCTCCTTGCGAAGTAAGTTCGAGCAATTTTTCTTTCAAGTATTCGAGCTTGGAGCTTTCTTGTGTTTCAGGGTCGATGTTGCAAAGTTGCTTGAGTTTGGTGATGAGGGCGAAGATATGATGAACAGTTACATCGTCCTTGCCTTCGAGGTCGAGGATGCCGGTAGCTTCTGCGTGGTCGTATTTTCTGCGCTGACTAGGCGACAGCTCTAACCACTCGTATTTCGATTGGATGGGCTGAAGGTCTTTGAGCACATCGTCCTTTTTCCTTCTGATAAATTTTGGCCGATACCTTTTTATCACCTCTTGTGTATCGCGCTTATCCACATCCTTAAACATTTCTTCCTCTAAGGTTTCACATACAGTCACCAAATCTTTTAATTTGTTTTCCATCGGTGTGCCCGACAATGCCCACTTGTACTTAGCATACAGCGTACGTGCTGCCTTGGTCATCTTGGTTTTAGGATTCTTGGTTTTCTGTATCTCGTCAAATATCAACACATCGAAATGCGTGCGGGCACGGTCGTGTAGCAGGGGATAGAAAAATTGATACTTGCAGTGAGGACATTCCACATCGGTGTAATGCGCAGCAAACGGAATGTCGATTTCCTTGCCACACTCGGTATTCACACATTTAAAATGATGGCCTTGCTCGTCTACTTTCAAGGCTTTTAGTTCGATGGTGTTTTCCAAATCTTTTTGCAACGACTCGTAAACACAGATGTAGACGTGTGCTCCCGTTTGCCATAGCAACTTTCTATTCTCGCGGCCTCCCGCTAGTTTCAACGATTTAAGCTCAGGTGCCCAACGGATAAGTTCGTTGTACCAATTGGTGAGCAAAGCTTTCGGGCAAACGATGCAGCAAGTAGATATCTTGCCGGTGGCAAACAATACCTTGAGTGCTACGATGGCTTGAATGGTTTTACCTAGCCCCATTTCATCGCCAAGCAAAGCCGAAGGATTGTCGAGTAGAAACTCAATGCCTTCGGGCTGAAAGGCCAGCAGCGGACGTGGGAAGACAATGGGATTGTCGAAATTTTTGCCAAGCGGAGGTTGCAAAGCGGGGAATATCAAGTCGAACACATCAAAGGCATCGAACTTGTTTTTGTCGCGGTAATGCTGCTCTATCACAGGTATTGGCTCGTGCTGTTCGTGCTCCTCATCTGGTGCTTGGTTTTCTTGCTGTGGCATACGTGGCGTGTACGGCTTTGGTACGGCCTCTTTTGGCACTTCGCGCGAATATATTTTTCCTCTGATAGCAGGTCGCTTGAGTTTCATCCCGAAGTTTTCTATCTCCGGAAAATGATTGAGGATGTCTTGTATGTCGCCCAAGTCGCGGATGAGAAGAGGAGGGAAGCTAACACGAATGAAGGGACTATGTGCGCCTTCTAAATGTGCTTCGATATTTATTTGTTGACTTGTAATGGTAATGTTGCTAGGCGAAAAACAATAATTGCTGCTGATGCTGGTAGTATGCAGGTCGTAATCGTGAATGGTTTGAAAGGCGGGAGGAGCAAGGAAAAAATCGACCCCACTCAAGGTGACGGTGCTCTTTTCTTTCACCGGTGCCACCGACTTGGCAATGTTCAATTTCGTTTTCTGGAAAAACGAAAGTTTATCCGATTTCATGTCTATTTGAATTTGCTGTCGCTCTTGCCCAGTATTTCAACCGATTTGCGCATGCGGTCGAAGGGCTCGAACAAATCGAAATTGGCAAATACCAATTGTATCTCTTCTAAAGTAAGGTTGCTATCGTGCTTTGCGAAGTCGGGGTGATATTCTATCTCTATTGGTTCGTAGGTATCGTATTCGTTTACTATCAATATTTTTTCATCGCTTGTGTTGGCGCTACTTTCGGTGTCTTTATTTTTTTCGGCACGCGAAATTAGGATGGTGGGCAGGTCTATCTTTTTGCGAATGCCCACTAGGTACGGTATGCTGATGAATAAAAAATCGGGTGTGTTGGTTATCGATTTTAATAAGGGCACTCCGCAAAGCTCAATGCCTATGTAAGGCTCTAAGCGTTCGCCATACAATGCTTTTTGTATAGCAGTTGCTTTTACTGAGTGGGTGCATTTAAATTCGAGGGGAATACCGTAATGGTCGGTAATCAATACAGTGCCTACATAACTGTCTTTTACTTCTGTTTCGTAAAGCGATACGAATCCAATTTTTTTTCTCGACATGGCTATCAATTTTAAAATTTATACGCTGTGTATCAACGAGCGATTTAAGAACGATAAGCGTATTTTAAATCGCTATTACAAAAGTAAGCATAATTGAAAGTCGGTGAGTGATTTTAGCGTTATTTATTTTGGGTAGATTTTGCTAAAAAATCAAGTTGGCAATAGCAAGTTTACTGAAAATTGCTTTTGCCAAAATGATTCCTAGCATCAACTTACTTTATGGTTTTTTCACCATCACAATGTTTACCACCGGATTTTCACCTTCCACTAGCACAACAGATTCCTTAAAGTCGACATAAAGAGGATGAGTGGCCAAAAGTATTTGTGTGTCCATCAATGTGGTGTTGAGTTTGTAACCGTGGGCATCGCTCAGCGCATCGTTCACCCCGTTTTCGAAAAACACATTGGCGTCCAATATATCATTGCCCGAAAGGCTATCTTTCACTGTGCCACTTACCTCTTTGGTTCCGCCTGCTTTGATGTAAATAATTCCCCAAATGCGGCCCTGCACACGCCTAGCTGCAGGCGACAAGTTGCTGAAGTGCGCCTCCACTTCGTTCCATACAAAAAGAATGGTTTCGTCAGCATCAGCATTGAGTTTGTTCAAGGCTGTTTCGGCAGCGGTAAGCGCCATGGTGGTGGCTCGTTTGGTGGTGCGACAATCCAGAAACGCAGTGTTGCGATGAGTAATCATGCCAATATTAGGGTTCGCCATGGCTGCACCTCCTGCTGCCACACGTGCAGCATCGCCCGATATAAGGTTGGCTGCACAGTTTTGAATTTCATCATACGTGGTCATAGGTGGAACTTTACCACTACTATCGAGGTGATAATAATGAAGGTTAGCAGCCGGGAAATCGCCATCTTCGACCGCCAACACAAACACCCGAATGAATCGTGTACAGCCCCGTTTGAGCGAAGCAGCTGCCTTTTCTAATGCATCACTTGCCAATACATCGTCATTCGACTTTTCGGCCACTGTATCATAAGCCTCTTTATACTTCACCTGATTGTCATTGAGCATGGTGGTGGTGCTTGTGCTCAAAAAGCTAGTGCCTGCTGCCACCAAGTCGTCATTTTCTGCTTTCGCTTTAGTAAGAGCAGTATTTCGTGTTACATTCGATTCTGGTTTTTTTCTTGTCTCTGATGCCATTGTTTTAAATTTATTAGTTTGTACTATTATTAATGTCAATTTTTAAGTTGTAGTATTAGTTTAATTGTTTTTAAAAAGACCTCACCCCTGTATCCCCTCTCCAAAAGAGAGGGGGAGTTTCGTAAGTTGCTCTTAAAACTTAGTTCATCCGTTAGCGTCATCCCTCTCCTTTGGAGAGGGACCGAGGGTGAGGTCTAAGAATCAATTTCGAACCAAGCATTCCTTAATTTACACTATTATTAATGTTAATTTTTAAGTTGATTTCTTGGTTTGCATGTTTGCGAAGCGTCATTTTTTCCCAATTTCGAGCTTCGCATTGTTGCGATGGCTTGCCTGAGTTCTCAGTTTTAGGTTCGCAATATTGCGAACGATAGGTTGAGTTCAAAAACTAGCGTTCGCAAACATGCGAACGGTAGAATAAGAACTTTTTTTGCCGGTCGCAAACATGCGAGGCATAGAAAAAGTTCTTAGGCTAAGCCTCGCATGTTGACAATATCTGATTAGAACGATTCGGGAGATGGCTGCAAGCTGTCGGTTTTCAATTCGTTAGCTTAATTTACCTGAAAAAACCTTGTTTTTGGTCTTCCGGCCTAGCAGATTTTGCACCGCCCTCTATCTATTGTCTTTTCTATGCCACGGTTTTTGGCTGACCGGAATATCACCCCACCAATCGTATCATTTTTTGCTCCGTAGGAGCATACCGTTTGTAATATTTTATTGCTACAAACGGGTCACCCCTGCGGGATTCAAATAAAATGGAAATGGAATTGGGTTCGCACCACTCAATCACCCCAAAATTTGCCTGTGATGGCATAACCCATCAATACAAACAAACTTGTCGGGACAAGGGCAAACGGTGTGATGAAGAAAGGTATTAATGCTTTTTCGGTAACAGCGGTTCGAGATAGTGCGTTGGCAATGGATAGGTCGTTCCGAATTTCGGATATAGTTATGCCGAGCCGTTCGTGCCCTTTTGAGAGACAGCTCACGGTGGTAGCTCTCCGTTTTTTCATCGCGTTGCTTGCGTGCCCAATTGTTCTTTTGTTCCTTTAATCTATTATGATAGTCCGGGTCGGTGAGGCAACGTGTTTTGGTGGTGGCATTGTTTTGCGCAAGCTGTTGCTTGTAAGCTTTTGCGGTAAGCAAGCCGCGCTTAAGTTGGTTGATTTGTTTGTTTTTGGTTTTTACAGCACGTGCTTTCAGCTTGTCGAGGTCATCGTGTTGGTGGTCGATTAGCGTATCGTGCAAAACATCGTCAGCATTCAAAGCATGTCGAAACTTCGAATGGCTGCAAAGCGTCTTTACATAGACCGCGAGTAACTTATATTTGTCATCAAACAACATGGCGATTAAGCATACAATCTGAATTGATTGTTCAAAAATAAAAAAAAATTATTTACCAAAAACAATTATCTTTGGTCTACCAAATTTTTTATCCTTAGCATCATGAAAAAATTTATCCTCTCCTTGCTTTGTTTTAGTTTAGTTAGTATAGTTGCCGATGCGCAGTTTAATCCAGAGGTTATCGATTTCGAATCGGTGACTAATTCCTTAATTCATATCGATACCGCTAACCATGCAAACTTGTGGCAAATTGGTCATCCACAAAAGACAATCTTTGATACAGCCCTCTCAGCTCCTAATGTAATCGTAACTGATACCATTCATCCTTATCCCATCAATACCAATTCTTCTTTTCAGTTTACTATTTATGATTCCGCCTTTCTTTTATCCGGTGGTTGGGTCAGTATGTATGGAGGTTATGTTGACGTTTACATTCATTACAAAATGGATAGTGATAGTTTGCGCGATGGAGGATATATCGAATATTCGTTAGACACGGGTAGAACATGGAATGATTTCTATCTTTGGAGTCCATGGATTTATAACAATAGTACTTTATACAATGGACACCACGGGATAACTGGACATACGAGTGGTTGGAATGATTGTCATATTTATATACTCCTCTGTGACTTATACTATCCCCCCCAAACATCAAATTCCCTTGATATACGATTTACTTTTATTAGTGATAGTATTAATACCAACAAAGAAGGTTGGATGATTGATAATCTAAGTTATGGCTTTGGTCCTTGCGAAGGCATACACGAAGCTAGTAAGGCAAATACCGTTACCGCTTATCCCGTACCAGCAAGCACCAGTATTGGGTTTCAGTCGGACGAGGTGATGAAGAACGCTACACTTATTATATATGACGATAAAGGCCAAAAGGTAAAAACCATCGAAAACATTAACGGTACACAATGGAACTTAACCAATCAGAATTTTAGTTCGGGTATTTATTTTTATCAATTGTTCAACGCCCATCGGTGGTCGGCAAGTGGTAAGTTTATTTTTCAATAAATCGGTAAACTATCTTGGTACAAACAATTAATCAATCATAGCATCATGAAAAAATTTATCCTCTCCTTGCTTTGTTTTAGTTTAGTTAGTATGGTTGCGAAGGCGCAGTTTAATCCAGAGGTTATCGATTTCGAATCGGTGACTAATTCCTTAATTCATATCGATACCGCTAACCATGCAAACTTGTGGCAAATCGGTCGTCCACAAAAGACCCTTTTCAATTCGGCCATTACACCGCCCAATGCCATTGTCACCGACACCCTTCTTCCTTATCCTATCAATACCAATTCTTCTTTTCAATTTACTGTGTACGATTCTACTTTTATTTTAAGTGGAAGTAACCCTACTTGGTCATGGAACTATATCTATTTTTCGTTTGAGTACGAGATGGATAGTGATACCTTACACGATGGAGGTTATGTTGAGTTTTCGTTGGATTCAGGCCAAACATGGCATGATATAGCTCCTTGGAATTCTATGTTTTATTATCAAAACACCTTATTCAATGGCCGACCAGCCATCACAGGGCATCGATTAGGTCCCGACTATCGCATGGCCACTATACCACTTTGCGCAGGATTGGGTGGTCCCACAATTCCTCATTCCATCGACATTCGTTTCACGTTTGCCAGCGACAGTATAAACACCAATAAAGAAGGTTGGTTGATTGATAATATTTGGTTTGGGGTCGACATCTGCTCCGGCATACACGAAGCTAGTAAGGCAAATACCGTTACCGCTTATCCCGTACCAGCAAGCACCAGTATTGCTTTTCAGTCGGACGAGGTGATGAAGAACGCTACACTTATTATATATGACGATAAAGGCCAAAAGGT